>JAOPZD010000562.1 GCA_025964295.1 Conexibacter sp. | reverse complement strand
GGCGTCGCGCTGACGCCGGAGCGCGCGGCGCGCGCGGTGGCCGCGGGGCGGGGGGACGACCTGCGGGCGCGGATCGAGCGGGACGCGGGCGGCCCGGGATCGTCGAGGGACGACTGAACCACCGAGGGCTTGGTTGAGTCGTCCCTCGATGCCTCAGGGTGCCGCGGCTGTTGCCGGATCCGGTAGCGCCGGGACCTCGTCGTCGGCCATGACGATCCGGTTGCGCCCCTCGCGCTTGGCGCGCAGCAGCGCGGCGTCGGCGCGCTGGAACAGGGTCTCCCACGCGACGTCGGCGCCGCGGGCCGACGCGACGCCGCCGGAGATCGTGATCGCCACGCCGCCGGGGCGCGCCTCCTCGATCGACTCGCGCTGGCGCTGGGCGATCTCGACCGCCTCGGCGACCCCGACGCCCGGCAGGACGATCGCGAACTCCTCGCCGCCGAGGCGGTAGACGAGGTCGAACGCGCGCAGGTGGCGGCGCAGCAGGTGGGCGGTGTCGCGCAGGACGCTGTCGCCGCGGTCGTGGCCGAGGTCGTCGTTGACCGACTTGAAGCGGTCGAGGTCGTAGACGACGAGCGCGATCGCGCCGCCGGTCGCGTGCGCCTGGCTGCGCAGCTCGTCGAAGCGCGGCTTCAGCGACGCGCGGTTGAACAGGCCGGTGAGGTGGTCGAAGCGGGCGTCGGCGCGCAGCGCCATCTCGGTGTCGCTGAGCGAGAGCGTGAAGACGACGACGCCGACGACCAGGGCGAGGCTGACGATCACGAGCGTCGGGTCGTCGGCGAACGACGCGGGGTCGACGGCGACCGAGCCGGCCAGCACGATCAGCAGCGTGACGATGGCGCCCACGACGACGACCGGCCGCCGGAAGCGGTTGGCCATCAGGATCGCGGGCAGCGCGACGAAGATCAGCAGCGGGCTCTGCGGGCCGCCGGACAGCGCGGCGCCCAGGGTCGCGAACGCCGCGGTGGACAGGAAGCTCAGCGCGACGTAGCGCTCCGGCCGCGCGCTGCGCACGGTGCGGCGGTCCAGCGTGGCGACCTGCAGCGCGGTGAGCGCGCCGCACAGCGTCGGCCACCAGCCGATCCACGGGCCCGCGACGGCGGTCGCCGCGAACACGAGCAGCGACACCCACACGCGCGCCAGCCGGACGAGCGCGCCGGCCTCGAGCATGCGCGCGCGGTCGCCCTCCGTCGGGCACAGCCAGGACCCCGTCTGCTTCTCCATCCCACACGCGAGATCGGCACCTCGTCGGGGGCCTTGAGCCCTGCCGTTTGCGTGACGCATCTCACGGGGACGTCTCTGAGCACGATGACGACGCGCTTCCTGCAGCAGGTCCGCGAGCTCGCCCGCGGTCCCCAAGGCCGCCGCATCACCGAGGAGGCCAAGCGCCTCGCCCACGACCCCCGCACGCGCGCGCGGATCGACGAGGCGCGCAAGCGCCTGGCGGCGGGCCGCCACAAGCCGGCGTAGGCCCGGCGGCGCCCTCGGCTTCTAGCGCAGCGGCACGCCCAGGAGGACTTCCAGGCGCCGGATCGTCGCGGCCGGGTCGGCGTGCAGGACCGTCGCCATCCCCAGCTCGGCGGCCGGCTGGAGGTTGAACGGCAGGTCGTCGACGAAGACGCACGCCGCCGGCGGGAGGCCGAGGCGCTCGGCGCCGAGCGTGTACATCCGCGCGTCCGGCTTGCGGAAGCCCTCGCGGCCGGAGATGACCGTGATGTCGAACAGCTCGGCGACTAGGTCGGCGGGATAGCGCAGCTCGCCCCACGAGTTGGACACCATGCCGGTCCGGATCCCCGCCGCGCGGGCGGCGCGGACCATGGCCACCATGTCGGGCTCGACGGTTGCGCCGGCCATCATGCGGTCGATCAGCCCCTCGGCCCGCTCGTGGGGCAGGCCGAGCGCCTTGGCGAGGTGGCTGGCGAACAGGTCGTCGTTCATCCGCCCCTCCTCGAAGGCGATCAGCGCGTCGCGCGTCTCGTCGTCGTGGCGGAAGGCCTGGCGCAGGAGGTCGGGCTCCACGCCCTCGGTCGAGCAGAAGGCGCCGAAGGCATGGAACAGGTTGGTGGTCATGACGCCGCCCCAGTCGAGCAGCAGGCCGGTGTGGCCGGCGTGGCCGGCCTCACTCGCCACGGGTCAGCGCCTCCGCGCGCTCGGCCAGCCCGACGACGCCGTCGCCGAAGGCCTTCAGGTACGGGTCGTCGCTCATGCCCGACGACGCTCGCTTGAAGTTGCCCTCCATGAACACCACGGACTTCCACAGCGCGAGCGTCTGGTACCAGCGGATGTCGGTCATCGACCGCCCGGACCGCTCCTCGTAGCGCGCGACGAGCTCGGCGCGCGTCGGCCAGCCCTCCTGGCGGGTGACGCCCGAGAGCTCGAACTTGCCCAGCGACGGGTCGTCGCGCTCGACATAGAGCGTGCAGAAGTAGCCGAGGTCGGCCAGCGGATCGCCGATCGTCGACATCTCCCAGTCGAGCACCGCGGCGATCGCGGCCGGCGGCTCGGGCGCGAGCAGGACGTTGCCGAGGCGGTAGTCGCCGTGGACGATCGTCGCGGGCGGCGAGGCCGGCACGTTGGCCTTCAGCCAGGCGCCGACCGCCTCGACCGCCGGGATCTCGCGCGTCTTGTTGTGGTCCCACAGCCCGCCGAAGCGCCGCAGCTGGCGCTCGAGGTAGCCGTCGGGCTTGCCGAAGCCCTCCAGGCCGGCCGCGCGCCAGTCGACGCCGTGGATCTCCACCAGCGCGTCGATCAGCTCGTGGGCGGTGCGCAGCCGCTCGGCCGGCGTGTCGAGGCCGTGGGGCATCGCGCTGGTGACGACGTGGCCGACGACCTCCTCCATGACGTAGAACGGCGCGCCGAGGATGGCCGGGTCGTCGCAGACGGCCAGGACGCGAGGGACGCGCGCGCGGCCCTCCAGCGCCTGGAGCACCCGCGCCTCGCGCAGCATGTCGTTGGCCGACGGCGGGATCGGGGGCCGGGGCGGGCGGCGCAGGACGAAGCGGGCGCCGCCGCGGTCGAAGAGGTACGTGGCGTTGGAGTGCCCGTCGCCGATCGGGCGGATGTCCGGCTCGCCGTCGCCGAGGTCGTGGGTGTCCAGGAAGGCGAGCAGCGGCTCGAGCACCAGCAGCGGCGGGCGCTGCGCGGCCGCGGCCTCCGCGTGGGTGCGGACGATGTCGTCGGGAGCGATCTCGTGGGCCATGGCTATGCGAGGTCTCCGGTCGCGGCCTTCGTCGACTCGCCGGTCATGGCGAGCTTGAGCAGCTCGCGGGCGATGGTCATGCGGTGCACCTCCGAGGCGCCGTCGTAGATGCGCGCGGCGCGCGCGTCCTGGTAGATCCTGCCGACCGGGAGGTCGAGGGCGATGCCCGCCGCGCCGTGGATCTGCACGGCGCGGTCGGCGATGCGGCCGAAGGCCTCCGACACGAAGGTCTTGGTCATCGCGACCTCCTGGCGGTGGGGCAGGCCGTGCTCGAGCTTCCAGGCGGTGTGCAACACCATCAACCTGCTCGCGTAGAGGTCCATCGCCGAGTCGGCGATCATCGCCTGGAGCATCTGGTGGCGAGCGAGCTCCTTGCCGAACGCCCGCCGTTGGAGCAGCCGCGTCGTGGCCAGGTCCAGCGCGCGCTGCGACATGCCGATCCAGCGCATCGCGTGGGCGAGGCGGCCGCCGGCGAGGCGCTTCTGGGCGATGACGAAGCCCTCGCCCTCGCCGCCGAGGAGGTTGCTCGCGGGCACGCGCACGTCGGTCAGGTCGATGATCGGATGGCCGCCGGGGGAGTGGCTGCCCATCCACTCGGGATCGCGCTCGACGGTCCAGCCGGGCGTGTCGGTGGGGACGAGGATGAGGCTGTAGTTGCGGTGGGGTGGGCGGGCCGAGTTCCTGTCGTCGCCCGTCTTGGCCACCACGATCGAGAACGCCGCGCCGATCGCGCCGGTGATGCACCACTTGCGGCCGTTGACGATCCACTCACTGCCGTCGCCGGAGCGGACCGCGGTCGTCTCCAAGTTGGTGGGGTCGCTCGAGGCGACGTCCGGCTCGGTCATCGCGAAGCACGAGCGGATCGTGCCCTCGGCCAGCGGGCGCAGCCAGCGCTCCTTCTGCTCCTCGCTGCCGGCCAGGAGCAAGGTGTGCATGTTGCCCTCGTCGGGCGCCATGCAGTTCATGCCCAGCGCGGCGAGCGGGGCGGTCCCGAGCTCCTGGGAGATCAGCGCCATCCCGAGCACGCCGATGCCGAGGCCGCCGTACTCCTCGGGCAGGTGCGGGGTGAAGATCCCGCGCGCGCGGGCCTGGTCGCGCAGGCGCTCGACGACGTCCCACGAGGCCAGGACGTCGTCGGGGTTCGCGATGTCCCGCTCGGCCGGGAGCACGTCCTCGGAGATGTAGGCCTTGATGCGGCCGAGCAGCTCTTCGTGCTCGGGCGGGATGGTGAAGTCGATCACAACAGATCCTCCAGGAGGGAGCGGAACTTGGCGACCCAGCGGCGCTGCTGCGCCGGCGGCTCGAGCTGCTGGGTCAGGAAGCCCTCGAGGGCGGCGTTGACCGTGAGCCCGACCGCCTCGGCGTCGAGCTGCGGCCGGATCGAGCCGTCGCGCTGACCCTGGCGCACGAGCTCGATCATGAAGTCGCGCTGGCTGCGCTGCATGCGGCGGGCGATCTCGGCGAGCGCGGGGCGCTCCATCGCGGCCGACAGGTGCAGCGTGACGAGCACGCGGTAGAAGGGGGTGCGCGAGCTGTACAGCCGCGTCGAGGCGTCGACGAGCGCGAGCAGGCGCGCGCGGCCGGTGCCCTGCGCGCTCGCGGCGATCACGCGCTCGGCGTGGCGGCGGATCGCCTCCTTGTAGACCGCCTCGACGAGGCCGTCCTTGGAGCTGAAGTGGTGATACAGCGCGCCCTTGGTGACGCCGACCTCGGCCGCGACCGCGTCGAAGCTCGCGCCCAGCCCGTCGGCCGCGAAGCGCTCGATCGCGGCGTCGATGAGGGCGGTGCGCGTGGCCTCGGCGGCGGCGGCACGGGTCGACATACCTACTCGAAGGTATGCCAACGGCGGTTCTCACGCAACCCTCACGAGACGGTCACGCAACTTCTCGCGCCGCTAGCGTGTCTGCCTTCGTGATGACCCACTCTCCCCGACGCCTTCCCCTCCTCGCCCTGCTGGCCCTCGCCGCCCTGCTCGCCGCAGCCTTCGCGTCTGCGCCCGCGGCCCGCGCCAGCACGACGCAGGAGGTCACCTTCGAGGCCCCGCGCGACCTCTTCGATCCCGCGCAGCGTGAGAGCGCGTTCAACGAGATCGACTCGCTCGGCGCCCACGCGCTGCGGATCGTCCTGTACTGGAAGGACGTCGCGCCGCAGGCCGACTCGCGCGTCAAGCCCAAGCTCGACATGAGCGACCCCGCGACCTACGACTGGTCCAAGTACCAGCCGGTCCTCGACGAGGCCAAGGCCCGCGGCTGGACCGTGCAGGTCACGGCGACCGGCCCGGTGCCGCGGTGGGCGACCAACGGCGCGCGCGACAACGTCACGCGCCCGAGCCCGAACGAGTTCCGCATGTTCATGACGGCGTTGTCGAAGCACTTCGGCAGCGAGGTGACGCGGTGGTCGATCTGGAACGAGCCCAACCATCCGCAGTTCCTCGGGCCGCAGTACGACTCCAAGCACCGGCCGGCGTCGCCCAAGATCTACCGGGGCCTCTACGCGGCGGCGCTGCGCGGCCTGGCCGCCGCCGGCGACACGAAGCCCGTGCTGATGGGCGAGACCGCGCCGACGGGCACCGGCAAGGACGTCGCGCCGCTGACCTTCCTGCGCGGCGCGCTGTGCCTGAACGACTCCTACAAGAAGGTCGGCGGCTGCGGCAAGCTCCGCGTCGACGGCTACGCCCACCACGCCTACACCAACCGCGCCGGCCCGCTCCACAAGCCGTCCGGTCCCAACGACGTGATGATCGGCGTGCTGTCGCGCCTGGTGAGCGCGTTGGACAAGGCGGGGTCCGCGGGCGTCGTCAGCAAGGGGCTGCCGATCTACCTGACCGAGTTCGGCATCCAGTCCACGCCGGACCCGGTCTACGGGGTCAGCCTCCAGCGCCAGGCCGAGTACCGCTCCTACTCCGAGCGCATCGCCTATTACAACTCGCGCGTCAAGGCCTTCTCCCAGTACCTGCTGACCGACGACGAGCCGATCGCCGGCGCCACCGGCTCCGCCAAGTACGGCGGCTTCGAGTCCGGCCTGCGCACGTCGTCGGGCAAGGCCAAGCCGGCGCTCGACGGCTTCCGGCTGCCGCTCGTGGCCAAGAAGTCGGGGTCGTCGTCGAAGGTGACGCTGTGGGGTCTCGCGCGGCCCGCGAACGCGGTGACCAAGGTGGTGGTCCAGCAGCGCTCGACCCACACCGGGACCTTCAAGACGCTGAAGACCGTGACCACCAACTCGCACGGGTACTTCACGACGACGGCGTCGCGCGGGACCTCCGCGCGCGAGTGGCGCCTCAAGTGGACTGACGCGCAGGGCCAGGAGTACACCGGCCCGGCGACGCGCGCGCTCGGCTAGCGCTCGCCCCACGCCGCGGCCCCCGCCGTACTGGCTAGGGTCCGCGGCATGGCGAATCAGCTGTGGTTGCTGCGGCATGGCGAGGCCGAGCCGCATGACGCACGCCCGGACGACGAGCGGCGGCTCACGCCGCGGGGTGAGGAGCAGTCGCGGGTGGCGGGCCGGGCGCTCGCGGCGCTGCAGCTGACGTTCCAGGCCGTGTACACGAGCCCGAAGGTGCGGGCGCGTGACACCGCGCTGCTGGCGTGCGAGGCGCTGGGGCACGAGCCGATCGTCACGCCGGTGCTGGCGGAGGGCTTCGACGTCGCCGACGCGCGGGATCTGCTGCTCGGCGAGGAGCCGGATGGCCGGATCCTCGTCGTCGGCCACAACCCGGACTTCGCGCAGGTCGTCCACGACTTCACGGGGGGGCGCGTCGACTTCAAGAAGGGCGGGGTCGCCGGGATCCGGCTGGATGGCACGCAGGGCGAGCTGATCGCGCTGCTGCGGCCGCGCGAGCTGGACCAGATCGCGGACTAACCGGGGCGCAAACGCCCCGGTTTCTCGGGCAAGACCTACCTCATCGGTGCGTTGAACCGCCACCCCTGCGCGGCGTAGGGTTTGGCGCGCCGGTTCATGCTCGACTCTGCGGACGTCACCCCACTGGATGGCCGCGTCGCACGATCCCACCGTACGAAGGCGGCGATCGTGGAGGCGCTGATCGCGCTGCTCGAAGAAGGGCATCCGCAGCCGACGATCGAGGAGATCGCGGCGCGCGCGTCGGTGGCGCCGCGGACCGTGTTCCAGCACTACGCCGACCGCGAGGCGCTGTTCGCCGCGGTCTCCGAGCACCGCGAGACCCACCTGCAGGCGCTCATGGGCGCGATCGACCCGGGCGCGCCGCTCGCGGAGCGCATCGACGCCATCGTCGCCCAGCGCGCGCGGGTCTTCGAGTGGATCGCCGCGGTGCGCCGCGGCGCGCTGCTGATGGAGCCGTTCTCCGAGAGCGTCCACGCGTCGCTCGAGGCGTTCCGGACGGCCAAGCGCGCCGAGCTCGCCCGGGTCTTCGCCGCCGAGATCGCGGCCCGGACCGACGAGCGCGAGCGCGCCGCGCTGATCGCCGCGCTCGGCGCCGCCGGCTCCTGGTCGCACTGGGACGCCCTGCGCGCCCAGCAGGACCTCGCCGTCGAGGACGCCTCCGCCGCCCTGGCGCTGGCCCTCCGCGGCCTCTTGACCTAGACGCGGCACACTGGACGCATGGAACGCGTCCGGGTCAGAGCGCCCGAGCTGAGCACCGAGGGTGGCTGGATCGGGGTCGAGGACGGCCTCTCGCTCGCCGAGCTGCGCGGCCGGATCGTGCTGCTCGACTTCTGGACGCTCGCGTGCGTCAACTGCCAGCGGGTGATCGAGGAGCTGCGCGGCCTGGAGCGGCGGTTCGCCGACGTGCTCACGGTCATCGGCGTGCACTCGCCGAAGTTCACCCACGAGCACCGCCACGAGGCGGTCCGCCAGGCCGTCGCCCGCCACCGCATCGAGCACCCCGTCCTCGACGACCCCGCGATGACGGCGTGGGACGCCTACGCCGTCAAGGCGTGGCCGACGCTCGTGCTCATCGACGCCGAGGGCAGGGTCGCGCTCACGGTCTCCGGCGAAGGCCACCAGGTCGAGCTCGCGCAGGCGATCGAGGAGCTCACGCGCGAGGCGGAGGCCAAGGGGACGCTGCGCCGTGGGACGACCGAGCTCGACGGGACCGACGCCCAGGGCACCGGCGAGCTGGCCTTCCCCGGCAAGGTCGCCATCGAGGACGGCGCCACCCGCGCCCCGCGCGTCGCGATCGCCGACACCGGCCACGACCGCGTCCTCATCTGCGGCCTCAACGGCGAGGTCGAGATCGAGCTCGACGGCTTCTACCAGCCCCAGGGCGTGCGCTTCGACGGCGTCGGCGACACCGCGGCGCTGCTCGTCTGCGAGACCGGCGCCGACCGCGTCTGGCGCGTGCCGCTCGACGGCCGCGGCGGGCGCCAGCTGATCACCGACCAGCTGCGCTCGCCGTGGGACGTCCTCGTCTGGCACGGCCACACGATGATCGCCGAGGCCGGCCGCCACCGCCTCTGGGCGGTCGACCGCGCCGGCGAACTGCAGGTCGTCGCCGGCACCGGCGCCGAGGCCCTCCACGACGGACCCGGCCTCGAGGCCGTGCTGGCCCAGCCCTCCGCGCTCGCGCTGACCGCCGACGGCGACCTCGCCTTCCTCGACGCCGAGGCCAGCGCGCTGCGCGTCGTCCGCGCAGGGACCTTCACCGTCCAGACGCTCGCGGGCGCCGGGCTCTTCGCCTGGGGCGACGACGACGGCGACGGCGAGCGCGCCCGCCTCCAGCATCCGCTCGGCCTCTCGCTCGGCCCGGGTGGCGAGCTCTACATCGCCGACACCTTCAACAACCGGATCCGCGTCTGGCGCGGCTCGCACCTGTGGACCGTGCCGGTCGAGGGCTTCGCCGAGCCGGGCGGGATCGCGGTCCTGCCCGACGGCCGCCTGCTCGTCGCCGACACCGGCAACCACCGGGTCGTCCGGGTCGACCCGCTGCGGGCGCGGGCCGTGACCCTCGACGTCGGCCGCCCCGCGTCCAGCGACGCGACCGCCGGCCAGCCCGCGTCGGTCGCCGGGACGATCGTCGAGAGCGCCGGCGCCACGGTCCCCGTCACGCTCGACCTGGACCCCGGCGACGACGACCTCGACCCCGCGGGAGGACCGCCGATCCGGGTCCGCGCGGTCGCCGACGTGCCCGGCCTGCTGCACGAGCCCACGACGTGGACGGCGGCCCAGCTGCCCGTCACCGTCGACCTCGCGCTGGGCGCGGGGTCGGGCCGCGTCACCGTCGAGCTGCTCGCCGCGACGTGCGGTCCGGACGCCTGCCGGCTGCGCCGCACCCAGCGCGCCTACGACGTCCTTCTAACCTAGGCGGCGCCCATGCCCGAGCTGCCCGAGGTCGAGATCACCGCCCGCCGCCTCTCCGACGCGCTGGCCGGCGCGACGATCGAGTCGACGCTGGCCCCCGGGATCAACGCGCTCAAGACGTTCGACCCGCCGCTGCACGCGCTCGACGGACGCCGGATCGAGCGCGTGCGCCGCATCGGCAAGCACCTCGTCGTCGACGTCTCCGGCGACCTCCACGTGCTCGTGCACCTCATGAGCGCCGGCCGTCTGCAGCTCTACGACAAGCGCGCGGGGCTGCGGGATCGCACGTCGCGCCTGCTCGTCCGCATCGAGGGCGGGAGGGAGCTTCGGCTGCGCGAGTTCGGCACGAAGCAGGCCGCGTGGGTCAAGGTGCTCACGCCCGCGGGGCTGGCCGCCGACGAGGCGGTCGCCAACCTCGGTCCCGAGGCGTGGCCCGACCCGCCGCAGGACCTCGCCGCGCTGCTCAAGCCCGTCGGCGCGCGCCCACTGCAAGCCGCGCTGCGCGACCAGCGCGTCATCACCGGCATCGGCCGCTCGTGGGTCGACGAGATCCTGTGGACCGCGAAGCTCTCGCCGTTCAAGCGCGCCAACGAGCTCGACGAGGACGAGTCCGGCGCCCTGCGCGCCGCGATCCTCGAGCGCCTCGGCGGGGCCATCGAGCACTACGAGGAGGTCGTCCACCTCCCGATCCCCGACAAGCTCCCGCTGCCGCTGCAGGTTCATCGCCACCAGGGCGAGCCGTGCCCGCGCTGCGGCACCACGATCGAGGCGGTGCACTACGAGGACTACGTCCTCTGCTACTGCCCCGAGGACCAGACCGGCGGCCGGGTGCTCAAGGACCGCCGGCTGTCGCGGCTGCTGAAGTAGCCGGCTCCTGGCTCATCCCACGGGCGGGAACCCGCCCAGCCCGCGCAGCGGCGCGAGGTCCCCGTCGCCGGCCGCCCACGCGGCCACCTGCTCGGGGTCGGCCGCGTACGCGCGGCGCAGCTCGGCCAGCGCGTCGTCCAGGCGCCCGTCGCGGGCGAGGAAGCACGCGAGGTCGTAGTGGATCGACGGGTTGCCCTCGTGCTCGGGCAGCGCGCCGCGCACCGTCTCGACCGCGGCCGCGTAGTCGCCCCGGGCGGCGTCGGCCTGCGCGGCGAAGCGGTGCTCCCACGCCGAGACCGCGTACGGCGCGCCGCGCTCGCCGCCCAGCGCCAGGACCAGCGTGCCGTCCTCCTCGGCGACCGCGGCCCGCCGCGCCTCGGGCTCGGGCAGGAAGACCAGGGTCCCGGCGGGCGCGGGCACCGGCTCGCCGTCGACCGTGAAGGTCGCGCGCCCGCGCACGACGAGGTAGACCTCCTCGTGGCCCCCGGCGCCCGACGAGCTGACCTCGTCGTGCTCCTCGATGACCTGCCGCCCCGCGTCGCCGACGTAGGCGTTGATGCCGAACGCGCCGACTCCCAGCGTGCGGCGGACCGGCTTCCACCGCAGCGTTCCGCCGACGGCGGAGATCTCCTCGACGGCGTCCAGCGTGGTCGTGCGAAAGCGCGGGCTCATGCGCCATATCATCTAGGGCATGGGCAAGATCAAGGAGGGCCAGCCGGCCCCGGACTTCGAGCTCCCCGACCAGTCGGGCCAGCCGGTGCGCCTGTCGAGCTTCCGCGGTCAGAAGGTCGTGTTGTACTTCTACCCCAAGGCGAGCACCCCGGGCTGCACGACGCAGGCGTGCGGGATCCGCGACCACGAGCTCGACTACGAGTCCGCGGGCGCCGTCGTCCTCGGCGTCTCGCCGGACCCGGTGAAGGCCATCAAGAAGTTCTACGAGAAGCAGCACCTCAACTTCGAGCTGCTCGCCGACGAGGACCACGAGGTCAGCGAGGCCTACGGCGTCTGGGTCGAGAAGTCGATGTACGGCAAGACCTACATGGGCGCGCAGCGCTCGACGTTCGTCATCGACGAGGAGGGGATCGTGCGCCGGGTCATCAAGAAGGCCAAGCCCGACACGCACGACGAGGAAGTCCTCGGCATCCTCGGCGAGCTCAACGCGGCCGCTTGATGTCACGCCGCGACGAGCTCGAGGCCCTCGGCTCCAAGGAGCTGCACGACCGCGCCGTCCGGCGCGCCGAGAAGCACCTCGACGTCAAGTTCCTCTGGAACCTGATGCAGCTGGTGCCCGCCGCCGAGGCCGGGGCCGGCCAGGCCGACCAGGCCGACTACGACGTCGCCCACTGGTCGGGCCAGGTCGCCGACACGTTCCGCGACGACGACGGCGCGCTGTCCGACGCGCTGCGGCCGGTCTACCTCGACTACCTCGAGCAGCACCTCGACGGCTAGGTCGCCAGCCGCGGAGCTGTCCGCGCACGCCATCCCGCGCTCAGGAATCCCCGAGCCATGCCGACCATCCGGAAGAACGACCGCTCACGGATTTCGCCAAAGGGAAACAGGGACTTCTTCGCATGACGACGCAGGTGGCCGAGCGATACCGGTTGGTGACGCGCTCCGACTTCGATGGGCTGGTGTGCGCCGCCCTCCTCAAGGAGCTGGGGATCCTCGACGACATCTTGTTCGTCCACCCCAAGGACATGCAGGACGGCAAGGTCGAGCTCACCGACCGTGACATCACGACCAACCTGCCCTACGTCCCGGGCGTCCACCTGTCGTTCGACCACCACGACAGCGAGACGATTCGCGTCGAGGACTCGCCCGAGAACCACGTCATCGTCGCCGGCGCCAAGTCCGCCGCGCGCGTCGTGTACGACCACTTTGGCGGCCCCGACGTCTTCAAGGCCGTCGGCGAGGACATCATGGCGGCGGTCGACAAGGCCGACGCCGCGGACTTCACGCGCGAGGACATCCTCGAGCCGCAGGGCTGGGACTACATCAGCTTCCTGATGGACCCCCGCACCGGCCTCGGTCGCTTCCGCGACTTCCGGATCTCCAACTACCAGCTGATGATGCAGCTGATCGACGACATCACGACGAAGTCGATCGAGGAGATCATCGAGACCCCCGACGTCGCCGAGCGCGTCGAGCTCTACCGCGAGCACGCCGACCAGGCGATCGACCAGGTCGCCCGCTGCGGCACGCAGCACGGCAACCTCGTCGTCCTCGACTTCCGCGACGAGGGCACGATCTTCGCGACCAACCGCTTCACGGTCTACGCGCTGTTCCCCGAGTGCAACATCTCGATCCACGTGCTCTGGGGCCTGCGCCAGCAGAACACGGTCTTCGCGACCGGCAAGTCGATCCTCGATCGCTCCAGCCGGACCGACGTCGGCGAGCTGATGCTCTCCTACGGCGGCGGCGGCCACAGCGCGGCCGGCACCTGCCAGGTCGCCAACGAGGACGCCCCGCGCGTCCTGGCCGAGCTGATCCGCAAGATCAACGCCGACGGCTAGACCGTCTGCGTAGAGTCCGGGCGGATGGCTGTCCGCCCGGCACGCGACGAGGACGTCGACCGGCTGGCGGTCACCCTGGCCCGCGCGTTCCACGACGACCCGGTCACGGCGTGGGTGTACGCCAACGAGCCGCGGCGACCGCTGTACGCCGCGCGCTTCTTCGGCTGGCAGCTGCGGCGGCTGCTGCCCCAGGACGTCAGCTGGACCACCGCCGACGGTGGCGGCGGCGCCGCGCTGTGGGCGCTGCCCGGGCGCTGGCGCGAGGACGCGCGCGACACCCTGCGCCTGCTGGCGCTGACGCTGCCCGGCGTCCTGCCCCGCGTCCCGCGGGTCCTGCGCGGGCTCGGCCAGGTCGAGGTGCGCCATCCCGTGGAGCGCCACCTCTACCTCGCGGTCCTCGGCGTCGACCCCGACCGCCAGGGCGAGGGCGTCGGCTCGCAGCTGATCCGGCCCGGGCTGGACCTCTGCGATCGCGAGCGGCTGCCCGCCTACCTGGAGACCGGCAAGGAGGCCAACCTCGCGTTCTACGGCCGCCACGGCTTCCACGTGCTCGAACGGCTGGACCTGCCCAAGGGCCCGCCGGTCTGGTTCCTCTGGCGCGAACCCGCCTAGGGGACAGTCCCCCAACGTGGGCTCAACAAGTTCGTAGGGTGTGGGTGGTGACCTTGCCTCCCGCTCCCCAGGCCGTCGTCTTCGACAACGACGGGCTCCTGCTCGACACCGAGGAGGCGTGGACGCGCGCCGAGAAGGAGCTGTTCCGCCGCCACGGCGGGGAGTTCACGATGGACCACAAGCGCGACCTGATCGGCTCGTCGCACACGCTGGCGGCCGGCAAGCTGGAGGTCATGCTCGACCGGCCCGGCGAGGGCCTGGCGCTGATGGACGAGCTGCACGGGCTGGTCATGGCCGAGGCCGCGCACGACGTCGACCCGCGCCCCGGCGCGATCGCCCTGGTCGACGCGCTCACGCAGGCCGGGATCCCGATCGCCGTCGCCTCCAACTCGCCGCGCGCCTTCCTGGACCTCGTCCTGGCGACCTCCGGCATGGCCGACCGCTTCTCGATCACCGTCGCCGGCGACGAGGTCCCCCACCCCAAGCCCGCGCCCGACATCTACCTCGAGGCATGCCGCCGCCTGCGCGCCGACCCGGCCAAGGCCGTCGGCCTGGAGGACTCGCCCGTCGGCGCCCAGGCCGCCAAGGCCGCGGGCCTCACGGTCATCGGCGTGCCCTACCTGCCCGACATGGAGATCCCGCCCGCCGACCTGATCGCGACCGCGCTCGACGACGCGGTCGTCCTCGAGGCCGTCGGCCTCGTACCCTCACGCAGGTGATCGCGGGCGTCGGCGGCTTCTTCGATGCGGCGGGCCAGTTCTTCGGCCAGCTCGCCGACATCCGCTGGGGCGCGCTGGCGCTGGGGCTGCTGTGCTTCGGCACCTACCTGACGATCCGCTCGCGCGCCTTCTACAACGTGCTGCGCGCCGCCTACCCGACCGAGCGGATCGAGTTCAAGCGGATCTGGGGCGCCTACATCGCGGCGTACGGCTTCAACAACGTCGTGCCCGCGCGCGGCGGCGACGTCATCAAGGCCTTCCTGGTCAAGACGTCGATCCCGAACTCGACCTACTCGGCGATCGCCGCCGCGTTCTTCGTGGAGTTCGGCTTCGACGCGTCGATGGGCGCGTTCATCCTGCTGTTCGCGTTCACCCAGGGCGTCTTCCCCAAGCCGCCGGACTTCTCCAAGCTCGGGGCGTTCGACCTCAGCTTCTTCGCGTCGCACCCGCGCTTCCTGCTCTTCGCGCTGACGGCGCTCGCGGTCGCGGGCCTCGTCGGCTTCGCGCTGCTGTCGACCAAGGTGAAGGCCTTCTGGGCGCGCGTGCGCCAGGGCCTGACGATCATCTTCGACCGCCGGCGCTATTTCCGCGAGGTCTGGCTCGTGCAGCTCGGCGGCTGGTGCTTCCGCTTCGCCGCCTTCTGGTTCCTGCTCGACGCGTTCCACATCGGCGGCTCGATCAAGAACGTGCTGTTGGTCCTCGGCGTCAACGCCGTCGCCGCCGTCGTGCCGTTCACGCCCGGCGGCGCCGGCGTGCAGCAGGCGTTCCTGGTCAAGGTCTTCGCCGGCACCGCGGCGGGGGCGACCGTCGCGGCCTACTCCGTCGGCCAGCAGATCGCGATCGCCGCGTTCAGCCTCGGCGTGGGCTTCGTCGCGCTGGTGACGGTGTTCAAGTTCCGGTCGTTCAAGGAGGTCATCGCGGCGGGCCGGGAGCACCGCGAGGCCGAGCGAGCGGCGGCGTCGGATCCGGTCGGCTAGCGGCGCCGCGCGGGCTACAGTAGGGCTCATGGAAGGCTTTGGAGGACTCTTCGGCGACCCGGACGAGCTGCAGCGCCGCATGGCGGAGTTCGCGGACCAGATGCAGGGTCAGCAGCGCCTGGCGTGGGCCGACAACGCGATCGGCCTCGCCGTGCAGATGACGGTCGCGGCGGTCAACCGCGTCAACATCCAGGGGACGACGGTCGAGCAGGCCGAGCAGATCCGCGCGGTGATGGCGACGGTCTTCCCCGAGGCCGTCACGCTGGTGCGCGAGGCGCGCGCCGGCCTGCAGTAGCCGGCCGGCCGCGGCGCCGCGTCGCAGGGTGCCGCGCCGGTAGGATCGGCGTCGTGGCGCAGCTCTCGTCTACCCAGCTGATCTGGCGCGGTCGCATCGAGACCGGCCTGCGGTTCGCCGCGCCGGTCCTCGACCTCGTGCTCGCCGCGGGCGACCGCGTCTCGCGCATCGTCGACCGCGAGGAGCCGGAGCTGATCATGCCCGGCCGCCTCGGCCCCGACGACCAGCGGGCGCTGACCGATGGCCGCGACTGAGTCCGCGGGCGCGCTGACGCCGCAGGAGCTCGTCGCGCGCGAGGCCGCGCGCAAGCCGAAGGTCGGCCTCGCCGCTCTGGCCGCCGCGCTCCTGGCGGTCGTCGCCGGGATCCTGCCGCAGGCGATCTACAGCGACTTCCCGCGCGTCTACCTGATCGAGTCGCTGCGCGACGCCGCCGGCCAGTCGATCGGCCGTGACGGCCTGCGCACCGCGCAGATCCTGTTCATCGACGACCACGCGCCCTCGCTGCTGCTGGTCGCGATCTGCCAGGGCCTCTCGAGCGCGCTGATCGGCGTGCTGCTCGTCTTCCTCTTCGACGCGTCGGTCGCGCGCGGGGCCAACACGCCGCGGCTCGCCCGCCTGCTGGCGCTGCTGGGCGCGGCCGCCTCGGCGCTGTCGGCGATCGTCCTGCAGATCGCGGTGATGATCTCGGCCAGCGACTTCGCCTCCTCGTCGGACCACGGGACCGCCGCGGCGCACGACGCGCTGCGCGGCGGCGTGGTCGTCGCCGCCAGCGGCATCGGCTTCTTCGGCTCGCTCTCGCTGGCCGCCGCGTTCGTGCTGATCGCGATCGGCGCGATGCGCGTCGGGCTGCTCACGCGCTTCCTCGGCGTGCTCGGCGCGATCGTCGGCGCGCTGATCCTGCTCGGCCCGCTGTCGGGCTCGCCGACCTTCATCGTCCAGGCCTTCTGGCTCGTGATGGCCGGCGCGCTGCTGCTCGGCCGCTGGCCCAGCGGCGTGCCGCCTGCGTGGGGGTCCGGCGAGGCGCGGCCGTGGCCGAGCCAGCAGGAGATCCGCGAGGCCAAGGAG
>JAOPZD010000560.1 GCA_025964295.1 Conexibacter sp. | reverse complement strand
ACGGAGGTCGCCCCGCGCAGCGTGCGCCGTCCGGGGATCGTGGCCGCCACGCGGATCCGGCAGCCGCGCCCGTCGCCGTCGACCTCGCGGTTGCAGGCCAGGCGCAGGACGAGGCCGCCGCGGACGGCGCGCAGCGGCCCGCGGACGGTCACCGGCTCCAGCGCCGCGCCGGGGACCGAGATCGTCACCCGCTCGCAGGCGTCGGTGAGCTGCTCGTAGGCGGCGGGCGTCTCGGCGGCGTCGGCGCCCGGGCCGCAGGTCACGACGTCGCCGCGCTGGCGGGTCGGGTCGCCGTCGAGCGCGAAGCGGTCGTCGCCCTCGCCGCCGTCGGTGCGGTCGGCGCCGGTCCAGCCGCTGAGGTAGTCGTCGCCGGGGCCGCCGGTGAGCTGGTCGTCGCCATCATCGCCGAGCAGGACGTCGTCGCCGCCCCCGCCGATCAGCGTGTCGGCCCCGTCGCCGCCGTTGGCCGACAGCTCGATGTCGGTGGCCGACGCGTCCACGACGTCGTCGCCGTCGCCCGCGTCGACGACCAGCCGCGAGATCGCGCGCTGCGGCCCGTGGCAGGTGACCTGCCCGGGCGCCGTCGCCACGCAGCCGTCGCCGGGCGTCAGCGCGACGCCGGGGTCGCGGACCACGACGTCGGCGGCCACGGAGGAGAAGGTGATGTGGTTGACCTCTCCGGGCAGCGCGGCGACGACGACCTCGGTCGCCGCCCGCTCGCCGTACTGGGGGAAGGCGAGGCGCTCGTCGATGCTCACGGTCGCGGCCCCGGCCACGGCGGGCGCGAGCCCGAGCGCGCAGGCGGCCGCCGTCGCGATGCCCGCCGCCGTCGCCGCCGCACGCCGTCCCATGGCGGGCGACCCTACTCGCCGCGCAGCAGCGCGCGGCGGATCTTGCCGCTGGCGGTCTTCGGCAGGTCGTCGGCGAAGTCGACGACGCGCGGGTACTTGTAGGGCGCGGTCAAGGCCTTCACGTGGTCTTGGAGCTCGCGCGCGAGGTCGCCGGAGGGCGCGTGGCCGTCGCGCAGGACGACGATCGCGCGGACGATCGCGCCGCGCTCGTCGTCAGGCGCGGCGACGACGGCGGCCTCGGCGACGGCGGGGTGGGCGACGAGCGCGGACTCGACCTCGAACGGGCCGATCCGGTAGCCGGCCGAGATGATGACGTCGTCGGTGCGGCCCTCGAAGAACAGGTAGCCGTCGTCGTCCTGCACGACGCGGTCGCCGGTGCGCCAGGGCTCGGCGGCGCGGCCGGCGGCGGTCGCGTGGTCGTCGCCGAGGTAGTTGAGGAAGAACGTCGGGACGGTCTGCGGGTCGGCGACCAGCTCGCCGTCGTCGATCCACAGCCGCACGCCCGGCAGCGGGCGGCCCATCGAGCCGGCGCGGGCCGGCTCGCCGTCGACGTTGCCGGTCAGCTGTCCGGTCTCGGTCTGGCCGTAGCCGTCGCGGATCTCCAGGCCGGTCGCGTCCCGCCAGGCGTGCAGGACCTCGGGATTGAGCGCCTCGCCCGCGGCGACGAGCGCGCGCAGCCGCGGGAACGGGCGCAGCGCGACGCGCTTGGCGATCACGCGGTACTCGGTCGGCGCCATGCAGAGCACGGCGACGGCCTCGCGCTCGAGGATGTCCAGCCGCTCGGCGGGGTCGAAGCGCGCGTCGTGCAGGAGCGCCGCCGCGCCGCGCAGCCACGGCGCGATGAAGACGTTGCGCGCCGACTTGCTCCAGCCGCTGGCCGCCGTGCACCAGACGAGGTCGCCGGGGCGCGCGCCGAGCCAGTGCTCGGCCTGCAGCCGCTGGCCGTCGAGGTAGCGCTGAGCGTGCAGGACCGCCTTCGGCTCGCCCGCCGTCCCGCTGGTGAACGTGATCAGGCACGGGTCCAGGGGCTCCAGCGCCGCAGGCTCCGGGATCGCGTGGGCCGCCGCGGCCGGCCAGTCCATGACGCCCGGCGCCCAGATGGTCGGCCCGTCCCAGCCGGCCTGCTCGAGCACCTCGGCGTTGCGCCCGTCGGCCACGACCGCCCGCGGCCCGGCGACCTCCAGGCGCAACATGAGGTCCTTGGCCCGCAGCTGCTCCGTGCACGGCAGCACGACGTAGCCCTGCCGGAAGCAGGCGACCATCGCGACGACCCAATCAGGTTGGTTGCCGACGAGGGTGAGCACGACGTCGCCCCGCCGCACCCCGCGCTCGTGCAGGTGCGCGGCCAGCTTGCGCGCCGCATCGGCGACCGCGCCGAACCGGTGCTCGCGCCGCGCGCCGTCGCGCGCGAGCTCCACGAGCGCGAGCGCCTCGGGGTCGGCGGCCTCGACGACGTCGACGGCGAAGTTCATCGCCGCAGACCCTACGGCGCGGGGGCTGGATGGGGTGTTCCGCGAGACGGTCCGGGCGATCGGCGGTTCGGGCGGATGCCTGCCGCCGCGCGATCTCGCAGCCCATCCTGGTTGGATCGGCAAGGGATCGGGTGGCGTCAGGCGCCGGCCGGGCCGTCGATCGGCCGCACCGGACCCGTGGAAGAGCCCATCTAGAAGCGGCCGGTGGCCGAGGCGAGCTCGACCTCGATGGAGCCGAGGCGCTCGGCGAGCCGGACGGCGACGCCGGTGAGGGTCGCCAGGAGCTCGGGGTCGGGCGCGTCGCGGTTCTCGCGGACGAGCTCGAGGACGGCGAGGACGCGGCCGTCGGGGTGGGTCACGGGGACGGTCGCCAGCGTGCCGAGCTCGGCCCAGGCGGCCGAGCGCGAGCGGGGGCAGGCGAGCATCTCCTCGGTGTCGGCCCAGTGGGCCTCGCCCGAGCCGGCGGCCGCGGCGACGAGGCCGTCCTCGAGGTGGGCGCGCCAGGCCATGGTCTCCCAGGCCTCGAGGCCGGACATGTACGCGCTCCAGGTCTCGGCGCAGCCGAAGTCGCCCTCGCCGCGGGGCTGCCAGAGCGCGCCGCCCTTCCTGCCGGTCGCGGTGGCCAGCGCGGCGAGCGCGGCGCGGCCGGCCGCCCGCGGGCTCGAGGCCTTGGCCAGACGGCGGTCGAAGTCGTCGAGTGCGTCGGGGGTGAAGCCGGGCGGGGGACCGTCGGGCTCGACCGGCGCGGAGTAGGCGCAGGCCTTGGCCTG
>JAOPZD010000550.1 GCA_025964295.1 Conexibacter sp. | reverse complement strand
CGCGTCGCGGCCGGGGTGGTGGTCGCGGGAGGAGCAGGCGCGGGCAGGGCGAGCGCCAGCGCGATGAGGGCCGCCGCCGCCATCGCGTCAGGCCGCGATCCGCCGCGGGGCAGCGTCGCCGGCGCCGTCCTCGCCGGCGGCCAGGTGGGTCGCCGACCACTCATACAAGGTCATCAACAACCCGGTGATGCTCCACCCCAGCGGGGTCAGCGAGTACTCGACGCGCGGCGGGACCTCCGCGTAGGCGCGGCGCGCGATCAGCCCGCGCCGCTGGAGCAGCCGCAGCGTCTGCGTCAGCGTCTTCTTGGAGATCTCGCCGACGTCGTAGAAGATCTCTGAGTAGCGCCGGGTCCCGGAGGCGAGGAGGTACAGGACCTCCACCGACCACTTGCTGGAGATCAGGGAAAGCGCGCCGCGGGTGCCCTGCACCATCTCGTACTCCGAGACGTCGGGTGTCGCGGGACGGGCTGCCTGGACGACGTGCATGCCGATCAGCCGAGCTTCAGGCGGCGCGTCTGGACCTGCTGGACGTTGCCGGCGAAGTCGACCGCGCGGGTCCGGACCAGGTAGGTGCCGCGGGGCAGGCCCTTGGGCAGCTTCAGCTGCCAGGCGGTCGTGCCCGAGGCGACGACGTAGCGTCGCGGCGTGCAGCCGCCGGTGTGGCCGACCGTGCCCTTGGACATGACGGGCTGGCAGCCCTTGCCGTGCACGCGCAGGATCGAGACGGTGACCATCGCGACGCCGCAGCCCGTGTCGCTGGCGCGGCCGCGCAGGATCCGGCTCTTGCGGGCCGCGCTGGCCGACTTGGGGCCGAAGCCCGACGTCGGGCGCGTCGTGTCGGCGCACTTGCCCAGCACGCTCTGCAGCGAGACGAGCGCCGGCGCGGGCTGCAGGGCCGCGGGGGCGGGGGAGTCGGTGGCCTGCGCCCCCGTGGCGCCGGCGGCCGCGGCGGCGGCGACCGTGAAGATGGACAACAAGCAAGCGCGGGTGCGCATCGGTGCCTCCTGGTTCGTGGTCCTTGAAGGCAATCGCCGGTCGAGGGGTGCGGCAACAACGCCCCAGGCTCACCCGACAGCGCCGATCGATCAACGGCGGCGGGTCATTGGCGGGCGGTGTCGGGCGACCGGCGCGCGTTGTTGCGCGGGGCGCCGCCGCGGCCAGCATCGGTCGCCCGCGGGCGCCCGCGCCCGGACCCGACGCAAGGAGCGCAGGATGCTGCTCGATGAGGACCATCCCCCCGTTGACTGGGAGTCGCTGGCGGTGCGCGACCGGCGCCCGTGGCCGCTGAAGCGGCTGCCGCCGCGGTCGGCGCGGATCGTCGCGGTGGTGCTGATCGCGACGATGACCGCCACGATCGCGGCGCTGGTCGCCGGCGCGCGGGTGGCGCGCCAGGACGCCGGCCACGTCGGCGTCGTGCGCAACGGCGGCCCGCTGGACGACCGCAGCATCCGTCAGATCCTGTTCCCCGGAGCGAAGATCACCTGGACCGGGCTGTTCTCCCAGAAGCCGCACGAGTACCCCGCCGCCAAGGTGGTGTTGTTCTACACCATCACCAGCGACGCCCGGCGCGGCGACCGGCGCGAGGTCGACGTCGTGAGCGTGCCGACGCACGACGGCGTCCAGGTCGGCCTCGAGGGCACCGTGTTCTTCAAGTTCGTCGGCGAGCGCGACCCGGCGCTGCTGCGCCGCTTCGACCAGACGTTCGGCACGCGCAGGTTCCCGCAGGTCGGCAAGGACGCGCTGATCTACCCATGGGCGGGCGACGACGGCTTCGGCGCCGTGCTCGACGCGACGTTCCGCCCGATCCTCGACAACGACCTGCGCGCCGAGGTCGGGCAGTTCGCCTGCGCCGAGCTCGTCGCGTCGTGCACGCTCGTCCGGCGCGTGGCGGCCTCCAAGGGCGACGAGACCAACGCCAACATGAACATCACGGCGATCGAGACGCGGCTGAACGCGTCGCTGCGGGCCGACCTGCTGGCGACCCTCGGCGGCGACTACTTCCGCGACGTCCACGTCCGGATCGCGCGCGTGACGCTGCCGGGCAACGTCCAGGGCGCGGTCGACCACGTGCAGGCCCAGTACGTGGAGGTCAACGGCGCCAAGGCGCTGGTCCGCCGCGCCGAGTACGACGCGCAGCGCAACGAGCGGCTGGCGCGGTCCTACAACCGCAGCCCCGCGCTGGCGCGGATCGAGGAGATCAAGGCGGCGCCGAAGGGCTCGACGATCGTGCTGTCCAGCGGGTCGAGCAAGGCGCCGGGGATCAACGTGGGCGGCGGCTGAGCTGCTCCGGACGCAGAACGGGCGGCGGGCCCGAAGGCACCGCCGCCCGTTGATCGCGCGTCCTGCGGCGATCAGCCGTCGCCGGGCGGCAGCGGCGGCCAGAACTGGTTGACGCTCGCCTCGCTGGCGGTGTCCTGGGCCAGCGCGTCGAGCAGGACGTGGCGCGTGCCGGCGCGCAGGGCGCCCGCGGCGATCGTCCCGTTGACCTGCTGGATCTCGTCGTCGAGCAGCGGCACGAGGTTGGGCATCACGGTCGCCCAGCCGGAGGTCGCCACCGGGGTGCCGGCCGCGCGCGCCTTGACGCGGGCGTCGGTCGCGGGCGGGGGCGCGACGTCGATCGAGTGGATGTAGGCGATCGCCTGGTCGCGCCCGTTGAGCGCCGCGAACAGCGACGTGCTGAGGCTCGCCAGCAGGGTGCTGTGCGCGGTGTCGATCAGGCCGGTCGAGAGCGTCGCCATGCGGTGCTGCAGGCTCAGCACGGCGAACGCGGTGTCGTAGATCGACGCGACCCCGCCGGCGACCGCGCCGCCGGACTTGTGCGCCTTCAGATGGGCCGAGGCCTGGACCTTGCGGATCTTCAGGCGCCCGGAGTGCGTGAAGCTCTGCGGGTGGAACGCGGCGTCGGTCGCGACGACCGGGGGCGGGGCGTTGGTGATGATGTACTGCGCGCTCGTCCAGGCCTTGCGCAGGTTGGTGCGGGCCGACATCAGCGTCGCCGCGGCGACGTCGGGCTGGTGCTGGTCGGCCTCGACGGTCGCCCGGTCCAGCGCGGCCTGCACCCGGACCAGCCGCTCGTTGACCAGGGACGGGTAGGTGACGGGCGCCCCGGCGCC
>JAOPZD010000471.1 GCA_025964295.1 Conexibacter sp. | reverse complement strand
CGCGTCGGCCAGCGCGGAGGCCGCGCGCTGCGCCCAGTCCGCGTCGCCGGCGCCACCGTGGTCGTGCCCGTGGTTCCTGGGACCCATTCCCATCAAGGGTAGTACGCTGGACCCATGTGCGCAGGATGTGCGATGACGGCGATGGCGGGCGCGAGCGGCGTCCGGTCATGGCTGCAGACGCGCGGCTGGAGCTGGCTGACGCCGGAGCGGCTACGCCGGACCACGGTCGCGGTGTTCGCGATCGCCACGGTCGTCTCGACCGTCGGCCTCGCCGGCTCGGGCTAGGCCGCCAGCTTCGCCGCGACCTTCGACAGCGGCTCGGCGAGCGCGTCGACCAGCTGCGAGAGCCGCCGCCGCTGCGCGGCGTCGATGGTGTCGTAGGTCGGGAAGCCGTCGCCGTCCTTGAGCGCGTCCAGCGCCGCGTTGACGGCGTCGAAGCGAGCGGCGATCGTGGTCGCCAGCGCCGGCTCGGTGCGCTTCAGCGCCTGGGCGAGCAGGCCGAACGCGGTCTCCGACCCCTCCACGTTGGCGACGAAGTCATACAGGTCGGTGTGCGAGTAGCGGTCCTCCTCGCCGGTGATCTTCGACGCGGAGACCTCGTCGAGCAGGCCGTTGGCGCCGTTGGCCAGCTCCTCGGGCTGGTAGGTCAACCCCTTCGTCTTGGCCTCCAGCCGCCGGACGTCGGCCAGCAGCTTGTCGGCGATCGGCGCCAGGCCCTTCGTGCTGCCCTTGACCCACAGGCCCTGCTCGAGCCGGTGGAAGCCGGTCCACGGCGTGCCCTGCTCGACGTCGTTGACGCGCGCGTCGATCTCGGGGTCCAAGCTGCCGAAGGACTCGGCGACCGGCTCGATTGTCTCGTACGGCCCGCGGGCCGACGCGAACCGCGCCTTGGCCCCGGCGACGTCGCCGGCCTTGATCGCGGCGGTGAACCGCTCCACCCGCGCGACGAGCAGCTCGCTCTGGCGCTCGACGTAGCCGCGGTAGGACGCGGTCGCCGAGGCCAGCAGCGGATCGGCCGCGCCCGCGGGCGCCTCGGTGCCGCCCACGGTCAGCGCGCCGGTGGCCGCGGTCTTGCCGCCGGGGCAGGCGATCGCGTAGGTGCCCGGCTTCAGGTTGATGGTGAACGAGCCCGACAGCCCGGCCACGACGTTCTCCTTCTCGCCGAGGATCCGCGCGCCGGAGAGCACTTCGAACTCGGTCACGCGACCGGTCCCGCCGTTGGTCACCTTGAACTCCGTGCGCCCGGCGCCGAGCGTCAGCTGCGCGGGCTCGCACCCGGCGTCGGTCAGCTTGATCGCGACCTGCCTGGTCCCGGAGCTCGCGCTCGACCCGCCGCCCGGGTCGCCCGGCCCGCAGGCGCCGAGCAGGAGCGCCGCGGCGGCGATGACGACGCCGGCGACGGCGGCGCTCTTGACGGGGTGCTGCTTGGCGGGCCGCCTGCGGGCCGGCAGCAGGAGGTAGATGACGGCGGGGACGGCGTAGACGAGGTAGCCGATGACCTCGATGGTCACCGGGTGGGGCTGGAGGCCGAGCATCCCCGTGAGCAGGGCGGCCGTCCACGTCCCCGGGACGACGAGCCAGCTGAGGTCGACGGCCTGGCCCTGGCCGGCGTTGACCCAGCCCGCCTCGTGGGCGGTGTGCAAGGCGGAGGCGACCAGGCCGGCGGCGACGAAGACGAGCACGAGGCCGGTCAGCCGGAAGAAGCGCGTGAGGTTGAGCCGGATCCCGCCGCGGTAGATCGCGTAGCCGATGGCGACCGCGGCGAGCAGGCCGAGGATCGCGCCGGTGCCCGCGGTGCCCGCGTCGTCGGTGCTCTGGAAGACGGCGAGCAGGAAGACCGCGGTCTCCAGCCCCTCGCGGAAGACGGCGAAGAACGCCATCCCGACGAGGGCCTTGACCGAGCCCTCCTTCAGCGCGGCGGCGGTGCTCGCGCGCAGCTCGCCGCCGAGGCCGGCGGCGTGGCGGCGCATCCACACCACCATGAACGTGACGATGCCGACGGCCACCGTCCCGACGATCGTCTCCAGGCCCTCCTGCCCCTTCTGGGGCAGCTCCTGGTCGACGATCTGCAGGACGATGCCGACCGCCAGGCAGATCGCCGCCGCGGCGGCGACGCCGGTCCAGACCCAGCGGAGGGCGTCGGTGCGCCCCTCCTGGCGCAGGAAGGTCGCGATGATCGAGACGATGAGCGCGGCCTCGACTCCCTCGCGCAGGCCGATGACGAACGTCGGAAGCATGCGCGCATCTTAGGGATCCCTAATGCGCGATGTCGGGTGCCCTAATTCGCCTGCTCGTTCAGCCGCTGCTGCTCGTCGTCGCGATCGCTGCCGCCGGACAGGCTGTCCTTGAACTCGCGCATGCCCTTGCCGAGGGACTTGCCGGCCTCGGGCAGCTTCTTGGGGCCGAGGACGATGAGGGCGATGACGAGGACGACGAGCATTTCGGGGAAGCCGATGGGCATGGGGACGCTCCTGAAGGTTGGGTGCACGGGTTCCTGCGCGGCGGGCGCGCGATCGGATCAGCGAGGTCGTCGGGCGGCGGACGGGTAGGTTCGTCGACGATGACGCGGATCCTCGAGCACGACCTCGGCCTGTCCTGGGTGATGGACGACGCGATGGAGCGCGGCGCGCACGCGCTCGTCGGCGACGACGGGCGGGTGTGGCTGATCGACCCGGTCGCCGACGACGCCGCGCTGGAGGCCGCCGCGGCGCTGGGGCCGGCGGCGGGCGTGATCCAGCTGCTGGACCGCCACAACCGCGACTGCGAGACGCTGGCCGCGCGGCTGGAGGTCCCCCACCTGCGCGTGCCCGACCAGCTTCCGGACACGCCGTTCGAGGTGCGCCGGGTCGTGCGCAACCGCTTCTGGCGCGAGGTCGCGCTGTGGTGGCCGCAGCGCCGCGCGCTGGTCGTCGCCGAGGCGCTGGGGACCGGGCCGGCCTTCGCGGTCGGCGACGGGCCGGTGGGCGTGCACCCGATGCTGCGGCTGCTGCCGCCCAACGGCCTGAAGGGGCTCGGCCCGGAGCACCTGCTGGTCGGCCACGGGCCGCCGCTGCACGGCCCGGAGGTCGCGGCGGACGTGGAACGGGCGATCGCGCGGTCGCGCCACGACCTGCCGAAGCTCGCGCTGCGGCTGCCGACGCTGATCCGCTCCGCCCGCTGAACGCCGCCCGCGGCCAAAGAGACACTCGCTAGCGAACGTCTCAATGGCGGCGTATGCTGCGCCGATGTCCGAGCCTGCCCTGCCGTCGCCCATCCTCGACGCCTTCCGCCTGGACGGCAAGGTCGCCGTCGTCACCGGCGCCTCGTCCGGCCTCGGCGTCGCGTTCGCCCAGGCGCTGGCGGAGGCCGGCGCCGACGTCGCCCTCGGCGCGCGCCGCGCCGACCGCCTGCAGGACACCAAGGCGCTCGTCGAGGCCGCCGGGCGGCGCGCGATCGCCGTCGCGACCGACGTCGCCAAGCCCGAGGACTGCACCGCGCTGGTCGAGGCCGCCGTGCGCGACCTCGGGCGCGTCGACATCCTGGTCAACAACGCGGGCGTCGGGACCGCCGTGCCGGCCACGCGTGAGACGCCGGAGCAGTTCGCCTCGGTCATCGACATCAACTTGAACGGCGCCTACTGGATGGCCCAGGCCGCGGGCCGCGTGATGGAGCCGGGCAGCAGCATCATCAACATCTCCAGCGTCCTGGGGATCACGACGGCGGGCCTGCCGCAGGCGGCCTACGCGGCGTCCAAGGCCGGGCTCAACGGGCTCACGCGCGACCTCGCCCAGCAGTGGACGGGCCGCAAGGGCATCCGCGTCAACTCCATCGCCCCGGGCTTCTTCGCCTCCGAGATGACCGACCAGTACCCGCCGGAGTACCTCGAGCTGATGAAGCACCGCATCCCCGCCGGGCGCACGGGCGACCCGCGCGAGCTGGCGGCCACGGTCGTCTTCCTCGCCGGCCCGGGCGCCGGGTACATCACGGGCCAGACCCTGCCCGTCGACGGGGGCATCACGATCACGTGAGCCGCACCGCCGCCGCGACGCGCGAGGACGTGGTCCGGGCCGCGGCGCGGCGGTTTCGCGGCGGCGAGCGGATCGACGTGCAGGCCGTCGTCGGCGACACCGGCGTGGCGCGGGCGACCGTGCACCGCTGGTTCGGGACGCGCGAGGGGCTGATCGGCGAGGCGATCGTCGTCGCCTCCGAGCCGGTCTTCGCCGCCGCGCGCCGGACGGCGGAGGGCCGCGGCGCGGCGGGCTTGGTCGACGCGTTCGACGGCGTCGTGCGGCGGCTGGCCGCCGACGAGGGGCTGCGGCGCTTCCTGGAGACCGAGCGCGAGGCGGCGCTGCGGATCCTCACCTCCAGCGGCGGCGTCGTGCAGCCGGCCTGGGTCGCGCGCACCGGCGACCTCCTGGCCGGCGAGGTCGCGGCGGGCCGCTTCCGCCCCGCCGCCGACGTGCCGACGCTGGCCTACGCGGTCGTCCGCCTCACCGAGGCGTTCTTGTACAACGACGCCGCCGCGGGGCTGCGCGGCGACGTCGCGCGGCTGCGCACGGTGCTCGCCGCGCTGCTCGGCGCG
>JAOPZD010000459.1 GCA_025964295.1 Conexibacter sp. | reverse complement strand
CTGGTCCTGGCGGGCAGCGCGCCGATCGCGTTCGCCGACTTCGGGATCGCCGCCCCGAGCACGGCCGGGGTCGTGCGCGTACGCGACCACGGGATCCTCGAGTTCCGCCTGGCGCTGGCCCATGCCGGCTGACCCGCGCGGCCGCCGGCCCGGCGGGTGGAGCAACCGCGACTTCTACGACGAGGTCGCCGCGCCGCGGCGGCTGTGGGAGCGCGGGATCACCGCCTCGCTCGTCGCGGTCGCGTCGTTCCTGGTGTTCTTGTCCGCCGCCGAGCACGAGGCCACCACCTGCGGCGACGCGTGCTACGGCGGCCCGTTGCGCACCTACCAGCCCGGCCACGCGTGGACGGCCTACGACGGCTCGTGGCAGTGGCAGGCGCAGTGGGGGATCGGGCTGCTCGCCTTCGTCCTCGGCCTGGCCGCCCTGGCCAGCGTGAGCCGCTACCGGCTGCGCGCCTGGACCGTCCGGCTGTCGGTGGCCGCCGTGCTGGCCTGCGCGGGATGGATCGCCTGGCGGCTGCTGGAGCCCCCGATCCCGACCTGATCCCGTCCTGCGCGCCACCTACCATTCCCCGCCGCATGCCCTCCTCCGCACCGCCGTACCGCCGTCGCCGTCCCAAGGCCCCGCGCGCCCCCGAGACGCCCGTGCAGGCCCGCCCCGGCGAGGCGCTGGTGTGGACCGACGGCGCGTGCAGCGGCAACCCCGGGCCGGGCGGCTGGGCGGCGATCGTCGTCGGCCCCGAGACCGCCGAGCCCGTCGAGCTCTCCGGCGGCGAGTCGCACACCACCAACAACCGCATGGAGTACACGGCGGCGCTGGAGGGCCTGCGCGCGCTGGCGCCGGGCAGCACCGTCTGCATCGTCACCGACTCGACGCTGCTGCTGGACTCGATGACGAAGTGGGTCCACGGCTGGAAGAAGAAGGGCTGGAAGACGTCCTCCGGCCAGCCGGTCAAGAACCAGGACCTGGTCATCGCGCTGGAGGAGGCGATCGCCCGGCACGCCGAGGTGCGCTGGCACTGGGTCAAGGGCCACGAGACCGGCGCCGAGCACGCGCACAAGGCCCTCAACGACCGCGCCGACAGGCTCGCGGTCGCCGCGGCGCGCGCGTACGCCTAGCGCATGGGAGGCGCGGGCCGGGGTAGTCCATGGACATGCCCGGATCCAAGAGCCCCGGTCCGTCCGTCAAGGACGACAAGACCTACGAAGCCCTCCGCGACGAGGGCGCCAGCAAGGAGAAGGCGGCCCGCATCGCCAACGCCAAGGCGGGCGGCTCGAACGTCTCCAAGAAGGGCGGCCAGTCCGGCTCCTACGAGGACTGGAGCGTCGACGACCTCCAGGACCGCGCCAAGGAGATCGGCATCGAGGGCCGCTCGGACATGAGCAAGGACGAGCTGATCGAGGCCCTCCGCAACCACTGACGATGATCTCGGAGGTCATCGCCGCCGTCACCCCGGGGTCGTACGGTCTGGGGCGTGACCTCCGCAGCCGTCCTCTCCCCACCCGCCCCGCCGCCCGGCGTCGGCCCGCTCTTGCGCCGCTGGCGCGACCAGCGGCGCCTGAGCCAGATGGAGCTCGCGCTGGAGGCCGCGGTCTCGACGCGGCACCTGAGCTTCGTCGAGACCGGGCGCTCCAAGCCCAGCCGCGACATGGTGGTCAAGCTCGCCGAGCACCTCGACGTGCCGCTGCGCGAGCGCAACGAGCTGCTGCTCGCCGCCGGCTACGCGCCCGCCTACCCGGAGTCCTCGCTCGAGGACGCCGAGATGGGCCAGGTCCGCGAGGCGGTCCGGCGGCTGCTCGCCGCCCACGAGCCCTACCCGGCGGTCGCCGTCGACCGCCGCTGGGAGCTCGTCGACGGCAACGCGGGCGTCGCGCTCATTACCGCGGGCGCGGCCGCGCACCTGCTCGAGCCGCCGGTCAACGCGCTGCGCCTGAGCCTGCATCCCGAGGGGATGGCCCCGCGGATCGCCAACCTGGCGGAGTGGCGCGGGCACGTCCTCGGGCGGCTGCGGCGCGAGGTGACCGCCACGCAGGACCCGCAGCTGCGCTCGCTGCTGGCCGAGCTGGAGGCCTATCCCGGCGGCGACGGCGCCGAGACCGTCCTGCCGGGGCACGGCGAGATCGTCGTGCCGCTGCGGCTGCGCGGCGAGGCGGGCGAGCTGGCCTTCATGTCGACCGTCACGACGTTCGGCACGCCGCTGGACATCACGGTCTCCGAGCTGTCGATCGAGGCGTTCTTCCCGGCCGACGACCACACGGCGGCCGTGCTGCGGGCGACGCTCGGCTAGGAGTCGAACCCGAGGCCGAGGCGGTCCAGCGTCCGCAGCCACGCGCCCCGGCGGCCGCCGTGGCGATCGGCGCGCGCGAGCTCGCGCTGGGTCAGCGCGATGACGCCGCTGCGCAGCGGCTCGGGCGGGAACGGCACCGGCCGCCGGCGCACGTAGTCCAAGGCGGTGGCCTCGGTCCGGCGGCCGTCGAGCAGGTCGAGGCCGACGCGGGCGCCGAAGCGCGTCGCGGCCACGCCCAAGCCGGTGTAGCCGACCGCGTAGGCGACGCGGCCGCCGAGCGCCGTCCCGAAGAACACGCTGAACCGCGAGCAGGTGTCGATCGCGCCGCCCCAGCGGTGGGTGAAGCGCAGGCCTTCGAGCTGGGGGAACGTCGTGAAGAAGTGCTGGGACAACGTCGCGAACGTCGGGTCGTGGTCGTCGAGGTGCGCGCCGACCGGCCCTCCGCGCCGGTAGACCGCGTCGTAGCCGCCGAACAGGATCCGGTCATCGGCGGTCAGGCGGTAGTAGTGGAACTGGTTGCCCGCATCGCCGATTCCCTGGCGCCGGCGCCAGCCGATCGCCGCCTTCTGGGCGGCGCTGAGCGGCTCGGAGACCAAGACGTAGTCATACACCGGGACGACGAAGTGGCGCAGCCGCGCGAGCAGCGGCGGGTAGGCGCTGGTGGCCAGCAGGACGCGCCGGGCCCGGACCGCGCCGCCGGGCGCGCCGACCGTGACGCCGTCGTTCTTGTCGCTCTTGGCCAGCGACGTCGCCGGCGAGCGCTCGTGGATCCGGACGCCGGCGCGCAGCGCCGCCTCGCGCAGGCCCGCGACGAGCCGGCCGGGATGCACGAGCGCCGCGCCGCTGCGGTCCCACACGCCGCCGAGGTAGGTGGGGGAGGCCACCTCGGCGCGCATCGCCGCGGCGTCGAGCACGTCGACCGCGTGGCCGTACTCGCGCAGGAGCGCCGCCTCGTGCTCGGCCTCGCCGAGCTCGTGGGGCTCCAGCAGCGCCGTCAGCTCGCCGGTCTCCTCGAACTGGGCGTCGACGCCGTGCGCCGCGAGGTCGGCCTTGAGCCCCTCGTAGTTGGCGAAGGCCAGGCGCTCCAGCGTCGCCATCTCGCCGGGGAAGCGCGCCAGGCCGTTGGTGATGCCGTGCGTGAGCGAGGCGATCAGGAACCCGCCGTTGCGCCCGCTGGCGCCCTCGCCGACGCGCCCGGCCTCCAGGACGACGACGTCGCGGCCGGGATCGTCGGCCTTGGCGTGCAGCGCCGCCCACAGCCCGGTGAAGCCGCCGCCGACGATGCACAGGTCGGCGTCGGCGACGCCCTCCAGCGGCGGGTCCTCGGCGCGCGCCGGGAGGTCGTCGAGCCAGAACGACCGCGTCGTCGCGTCGGCGTAGGCGGCGCGGTGGGCCGCCGTCGGCGGGGTGGTCGGCCAGGGTCGCGGCATCCGCGCCGGACCGTACCGCGCCGATGCGCGGACGGATGGCGCAGCCGCCGCCGGCGGGTTGTCCACCGCGTGACGCGGGGGCGCGCCCCCGCGACCGCGGTCGGCGCGCGGGCGATCCTGGAGGCAATGCACCACACCCGCCGCCGAGGTTGCGATCATGGCCGAGCCGTGGAGGGACGCCGTGGACGCTGACGCGACAACGAGCCCGATCCAGACGCCCGAGCCCTCGGCCCGGGTCGGTCCCGACCTGCCGCCGCCGCCACCGCCGGCCAACGCGCTGCCGCTGCACATCGCGCTCTCGGCGCTGGCGGGCCTGGTCGGCACGATCGTGTGGGCGGTCACCGGCGGCGGCTACTACTGGACGGCCTGGGTCTGGCTCGGCGTCGCGGTGCCGGTCGGCGTGCACGCGATCATCCGCTTCGGCCTCAGCCAGCCGGCCAGCGCGCGCCACGGCCTGGCGCTGCACGGCATGGTCACCGGGCTGGTGTCCGCCATCCTGCTCGTCGTCTGGGGGTTCACGACCACCGGCATCCACGGCTTCTGGCCGCTGTGGCCGCTGCTGATCCTCGGCGTCGCGGTCGCCGTCCACGCGCTGGTGATCTACGCCGACCGCCTGCCCGGCCGCCGGCGGGAGGCGCAGCTGACCGAGCGCGTCGGCGTGCTGACCCGCACGCGCCAGGGCGCCCTCGACGTCCAGGCCGCCGAGCTGCGGCGCATCGAGCGCGACCTGCACGACGGCGCGCAGGCGCGCCTCGTTGCGCTGAGCCTGCTGCTCGGCCGCACCGAGGAGCGCCTGACCGACCGCCCGGAGGAGGCCGAGCTGGTCCGCCGCGCCCGCGCCGAGGCGTCGGCCGCGATCGGCGAGCTGCGCGACCTCG
>JAOPZD010000385.1 GCA_025964295.1 Conexibacter sp. | reverse complement strand
TCCTCCCCGCCCCCGCCGCCCGCCGGCTGGGCCGCGCCCGACCAGCCGCAGTCCCGCGGCGGCGGCGACCTCATCGGCACCGCGGTCCAGGCCGTGGGCGAGATCGCCCAGATCGGCCTGACCTACGGCGGCCAGGCGCTCAGGCAGGCGCTGTCGCGCCTGCCCAAGCCGTGAGCGACCCCGCCAGGGGCGCGGCTACTTGATCCGGCGGACCAGCTTGCCATTGCCGTCGCGGACCGTCAGGCGCAGCGACAGCTGGCTCGTGACCGGGCCGGGCCGGAAGGCGCGGTAGGCCAGCACGATCCGGCGGGTGTCGAGGTTGAGCGGCAGGATCAGGGTCAGCCGCCCGTCCGGGCGCGTCTTCAGGCCCGTCTTGCCCAACCGGCGCAGCTTGCCGCCGACCTCGTGGTAGACGTCCAAGCGCGCGCCGCCCACGGCCTTCTTGGCCTTCGTGCGCAGCAGCCCGCGCACGACGACGCGGCGGCCGTAGCGGTTGGTGTAGCTGCGCTTGTGGTTCTTGACGAACCACGCGTCCAGGCGCGCGTCCTTGCCGGTCGCCGGCTTCGTGCTCGCGCCGCCGACGCCGGGACCGCCGCCGGTGCCGCCGCCCGTGCCCGGTGAGCCGCCCGTGACCGAGCCGTTGGCCTTCGGCAGCACGACCGGGCCGTAGACCGGCGTCGCGTTGCCGGCCGCGTCCTCGACGTCGATCTCGACCGCGTGCTCGGCGAGCGGCAGCTTGAGGACGTCGAAGTCGACCGCGCGCGTGGCGCTGGCCGGGCACGGCGCCGGCGCGCCGAACTCGTAGGCGTCGTCGTCGGACGGGTCGACGTCGGCGCACGTGCCGCCGACCGGATCCGCCGCGACGACGTTGCCGTCGACGCGCACGACCGTGCGGTAGACGCCGCCGCCCACGTCGCCCGCGACGTAGGAGAGCCGCACGCGGCCGCTGGTCTCGCCGTTGTCGGCGATCGTCTTGGCGGTGACGCTCGGCGCCGCGGGGTCGCGCAGGACGATGCGCGGGTCGGTGATCGTGGCGCTGGGGACCGTGCCGTTGACGGCGGCGCAGACGTTCGGGTCGTCCGCGCCGCAGCCGAACGAGAACAGGACAGCGGCGGCGTCCAGGCCGACCGCGTCGAGCGGCCCGGCGAGGTCGCCGGTGCACGTGTCGGTCGGGCCGGGGGCGCACGCCTCGATCGTCTTGCCGTCGGCGCTCAGCGTGTAGGAGAACGAGCGGACCGTGCCGACCGGCATGCCCTGCGTCGAGCGGCCGAGCGTCACGCGGGCGATCCGCGTCCCGGCCGGCGCGGTGAAGCGGTGGAAGGCGAACGTGCCGCCGTCCCACGGCCCCGGGCCGACGAGCTGGGCGGTGAGCCCGCCGCCGGTGGCGCACGCGTCGGTCGCCGCCGAGCCCTGGTCGGCGTGCTTCTCCCAGCCCGCCGCGCAGCCGCGCACCGTGTACGTGTCAGCCCCGGCGTTCGCCGCGACGCCGAGTACGAGGGCTGTCGCGAAGGCGACTGCCATCCCTGCCTGCCTGATCATGGTCCTCCGGAAAATGGGTGGTGATGAACCGAGAACGCCGCATCGCCGGCGTCTCGCAGCGCCCGTTGTTCGCGCTGAGACACAGGATTCCTGCGAACACCGGTTCGCCGAAGTGGGACGACGTTGTTATGCTCCCGCGCCGTCAGCCGAGTTCGTGCGCCACCTCAGTGCGCGCGGAGCGGGGGAACCACCTGTGGGACGTCGTCGCGTGACGGCGACCCACCGGGGCGAATCGGGCCCATCTGGCCTGTAGCGCCGTCATCCGGCGCGAGCCCGTCAGCTCACCCCGTAGGCCGTTGGATGAGGACCTACAGACGTTGCCGAAGACGAACCTTCTGAAGCTGGGCGCCGCCCTGGGCGCGCTCGCACTGGCTGCTCCCGCGACCGCGCTCGGAGCCGACGCCCCGACGGTGGCGGCCGCTCCTGCGCCTGTGGCGCCCTCACCCGGCGGCCTGAGCTACGACGACCCGACCGCCCCGACGGTGTTCGCCGACGGCTCGACCCTGACCGCCCCGCTGGGCGAGCTCGTCGGATCCGTCGTGGACGTCCACGGCACGCTGGCGGGCGCCAAGCCCGGCGACACGGTCGCCGTCCAGCGCCTCGACGCCGTCGCCGGCTGGGTCACCGCCGCGACCGCGACCATCGCGCCCGACGGCTCCTACGACGCGACCTGGAAGGTCGACCACGCCGGCAGGACCACGGTCCGCGCCATCCCCGCCGCGCAGGCGACGACCGCCACGCGCGCGGCGACCAGCACGCCCGTCGCGGCCGCGCCCGAGGGCCGCGCGATCACGCTCTACCGGCGCGCGAAGGTCACCTGGTACGGCCCCGGCTTCTACGGCCACCGCACCGCATGCGGGCGCAAGATGAGCCGCGCGCTGCTCGGCGTCGCCCACAAGACGCTGCCGTGCGGCACGCTCGTCGACCTCTACAAGGACGGCCGCACGGTGACCGTGCCCGTCGTCGACCGCGGCCCGTTCCGGCGCGGGACGAGCTACGACCTCACGGCCGCGACCGCGCAGGCGCTGGGGGTGACCGCGACGACGACGATCGGCGCGGTGCGCTCGGCGCCGGTCGCCACGGCCGCCGCCTCCGGGCGCTAGGCCAGCGGGACGCCCGC
>JAOPZD010000333.1 GCA_025964295.1 Conexibacter sp. | reverse complement strand
CGCGCGCGCCCGCGCGGGCGACCGCCACCACGTCCTCGGGCCCGACGCCGGTGCCCCGCAGCTCCACCACGTTGGTCATCGCGCGCCAGCGTAGATGCTCGCTCGCCCGCCGCGGAAGGCGCGTCTCGGATCCGGGACAGAGGCGGTGCCCACCAGCGTGCGCTCGACGCCGCCGCGCTCAGCGCAGCGGCGTGAGCACCGCGAACATCCGCTCGGCGCCGGCGATCGCCGCCAGCCGCCGCGTCCGCCGGCCCGACAGCTTGGACGTCGCGACGAGCACCGTGCTGTAGCGGCCCGCGCCCAGGACGCGGCCGAGCCAGACCTCCGCGCGGCCGTGGCGGCAGACCACGGAGCACTCGGCGTCGTCGCTCAGCGCGCCGACCTTCTCGCGCAGCTGCAGCTCGGCGCGCACGCGGGTGTCCTCGGCCCACGGGCGCGGCACCATCATCCAGCCGCTGGCGGCGACCGCCCACCAGAACGGCATCCGCGCCGGGCCGGCCACGGTCACCCGCGCGCCGAGCGCCGCGGCGCGTGCGTAGGCGATCGGCAGGGCCTCGGCGAGGCCCGCGTCGTCCATGGCCACGACCAGCACCCCGCTCGCTCCGCGATCGGCGCGCTCGGCGATCGAGCCTCGCTCGGGCGCCCTCAGGTTGATCACCGCGTCTCCTCCTCCTCGCTGACCAGGGACCGACCATACACCCGCTGGACACCGCAGGCTCCGGATCCCGTGTCGTGCTGTCCACACCATCGCCTGCGACGGACCGCCGACCCGAACACGGGTCATCCCGGGAGAGGCGACGGGCGACGGCTGCCAGCCTGAGCGCATGTCCCTCTCCCCCGCCACCACCACCCCCACTGCCGAGCTGGTGCGGCGCGCCGCCTTCCAACGGCCGGACCTCGAGACCGCCCTGACCGACGACGGCTGGATCGCCGTCCGCGTCCGCGACGTCCTGCTGACCAGCGCCGGCCTGGCCTTCAACGCCGGCGACCTCGCGCTGGCCCGGCCCGCCGTCGCCCGCCACCCGTCGGACTTCATCGCGTTCAGCGAGCGCCTCGGCAGCCTCGTCGGCCTGCGCCACGGCGAGCACTTCGGCTTCCTCGACGAGGCGCGGGCGGCATGAGCGCCACCGAGCTGCTCGCTCCCGACCTGCGCGCCGTGCCGCGCGAGCAGTGGGCGCAGCGGCTGACCGGGCACTACCGCAGCGGCCTGCCCGGGGCGATGGACATGGAGATCCTCGACGTCGAGCCCGGGCGCATCGAGGGCCGGCTCGTGCTGCGCGACGACCTGATGCAGACCGCCGGCGGGATCCTGCACGCCGGGACCGTCGTCGCCTTCGCCGACAGCTTCGCCGGCTGGGGCTGCCTGGCCTCGCTGCCCGAGGGCGCCGACGGCTTCGTGACCGGCGAGCTGAAGGTCAACATGGTGGCCTCGACCCGGATGCCCGACACGCTGACCTGCGCCGGCCGCATGGTGCACGGCGGGCGCACGACGCAGGTCTGGGACGTCACGGTCGCCCGCGAGTCCGACGCCCGCGTGCTCGCGCACTACCGCTGCACGCAGCACGTCCTCGCGGCGCGCTAGGCGCCTACCGCAGCCCCATCAGGACCTCGACGACCAGCTGGTCCAGGCGCTCGTTGCCGTAGCCGCGGACAGCCAGCGCGTCGAGCCCGTCGGCCTCGGCCTTCAGCGCGCCGGCCTCCCCCGCGCCGCTCGTCGAGGGCTGTGCGAGCTCGGGCGCCGAGGCGGCGGCCAGCGCCTCCTGGACCTCGGGCAGCGCGTCGAAGTGCCGCGCGCGCTCGGCCAGCGCCAGGTAGGTGCGCATGCAGCCGGCGGCGAAGTCCCAGACGCCCGCGGCGTCCTCGGTCCGGTAGGGATGGGCGTCGAAGTGCCGCGGCCCGGCGTAGCCGGCGCGCTCGAGCAGCCGCACGAGCAGGAACGCCTCCTTGAGGTCCTCGGCGCCGAAGCGGAAGTCCTGGTCGTAGCGGCCGATCCGCTGGCCGTTGAGGTCGATGTGGAACAGCTTGCCCGCCCACAGCGCCTGTCCTACACCTTGGTGGAACGACAGCCCGGCCATCGTCTCGTGCGCCACCTCGGGGTTGACGCCGACCATGTCGGGCCGCGCCAGGGTGGTGATGAAGTGCAGGGCGTGGCCGACGGTCGGCAGCCACAGGTCGCCGCGCGGCTCGTTGGGCTTGGGCTCGATCGCGAAGCGCAGGTCGTAGCCCTGCTCGACGACGTAGTCGGCGAGCACGTCGATGGCCTCGCGGTAGCGCTCCAGCGCGTCGCGCGGATCCTTCGCCGCGCCGACCTCGGTGCCCTCGCGCCCGCCCCAGAAGATGTAGTTCTCGGCGCGCAGCCGGGCGGCGAGGTCGATCGACCGCATGGCCTTGCCGATCGCCGCGCGCCGCACCCCGCGGTCGTTGGAGGTGAAGGCGCCGTCCTTGAACGCCGGATGGGTGAACAGGTTGGTGGTGGCCATCCCGATGCCCATCGAGCGCTCCTCAAGCGCCGCGGCGAAGCGCTCGACGATCCGCTCGCGCTCGGCGGCCGGCGTGCCGTACGGGACGAGGTCGTCGTCGTGGAGGCTCAGGCCCCAGGCGCCGAGGTCGGCCAGCTTGTGCACCGTCTCGACGGGGTCGACCGGCGCGCGCACCGGCTCGCCGAACGGGTCGCGGCCCGGGTTGCCGACGGTCCAGAGCCCGAACGTGAAGCGGTGCTCGGGTCGCGGGGTGAGGGCGTCGGCGGCGGTCATGCGCCGATTATGCTCGGCCGATGGCGCGACTCGTCGGCCTCGACATCGGGACGTCCTCAGCCAAGGGCGTCGTCATCGACGCGACCGGCGCGGTGCTGGCCGAGGCCGAGCGCGGCTACCCGCTCTCGACGCCGTGGCCGGGCTGGGCCGAGCAGGACCCCGAGGACTGGTGGCGCGCGGCCGAGGCGGTGCTGGCCGAGCTGGGCGCGCGCGAGGCCGACGGCATCGGGCTGACCGGGCAGATGCACGGGCTCGTCGTCCTCGGCGCCGACGAGCGGCCGCTGCGGCCGGCGATCCTGTGGAACGACGGGCGCAGCCAGCCGCAGTGCGACGCGATCGAGGCGCGGCTCGGCGTCGAGCGGCTCGTCGCGCTGAGCGGCAACCGCGCGCTGGCGGGGTTCACGGCGCCCAAGCTGCAGTGGCTGGCCGAGCACGAGCCCGGTGTGTTCGCGGACATCCGGCACGTCCTGCTGCCCAAGGACTACGTCCGGATGCGGCTGACCGGCGAGCGGGCGACCGACGTCGCCGACGCGTCGGGCACGCTGCTGCTCGACGTCGCGCGACGGGCGTGGAGCGACGAGCTGTGCGCCGCGTTCGGCGTCGATCCCGCGTGGCTGCCGCGGCTGCACGAGAGCCCGGACCGCAGCGGCGTGACGCTCGACGGCGGCGTCCCGGTCGCCGCGGGCGCGGGCGACCAG
>JAOPZD010000327.1 GCA_025964295.1 Conexibacter sp. | reverse complement strand
CGGCGTCCGCGAGACGCCGGCGACGATCGACGCCGCGCTGCCGTGGATCGCCCAGGCGCGCAAGCTCGTCTCGCCCGCCGCGCTCGTCGTGCCCGAGACCAAGGACGTCGGTGCCCTGCTGCGGGAGCTGCGCGAGCAGCGCCAGCAGCTCGCGGTCGTCATCGACGAGTACGGCGCCACCGCCGGGATCGTCGCGCTGGAGGACGTCCTGGAGGAGATCGTCGGCGAGATCGAGGACGAGTTCGACCTGCCCGACGCGACGCTGCACCACGTCGACGACCACACCGTCGAGGTCGCCGGCTCGATGACGATCGACGACTTCAACGAGACCGTCGGCACCCACCTGCCCCAGGACCGCAGCGCGCGCACCCTCGCGGGCCTGGTCTTCGAGGAGCTCGGCCGCCGGCCGCGCGTGGGCGACGTGGTCACCGTCGACGGCGTCGCCCTGCGGATCGCCGAGATGGACGGCCTGCGGATCAGCCGCCTGGAGATCGAGCTCCGGCCCCGGTGAGGCGCCCGACCAGCGGCGGTCGCGTCAGCTCGGCGACTCGCCCAGCGCGCGCCGGGGGAACTCGCCCTTGAGCAGCCAGCCGCCGTCCTCGAGCCGGACGACCTCGCCGCGGCGGGTCAGCTCCCCGACCGCCTGGCTGACCGTCGGGCGCTGGGCGCCGACGAAGCGCGCCATCATGGTGTGGTTGATCGGGATCGGCAGCAGCACGCCGTCGGGGGTCACGCGACCGAAGCGCTCGGCGAGGCCCCACAGCGACATCAGCACGCGGTCGTCGATCCGGACCACCTGATGGACCAGCAGCCGCAGCGACGCGCTCGACGCCCGGCCCATCAGCCGGCCGGCGATCTGGCCGAGCACCGGCGGCCAGCGGGCGGCCTGCACGGCGAAGCGCGCGTCGAGCACGGCGAAGCGCACGGGCTCCAAGACGTTGAAGCGCAGGTCGACGTCCAGGGACGCGACGTGGCGGCCGGTCGGCCACGGGCGCACGAGGTCGCCCGGGCCGAGGATCTCCAGGCTCACGCGTCGGCCGACGCCGACGTCGCGGGCGATCACGCCGTCGAGGATCAGCAGGCCCAGCTCGGCGTTCGTCGCCGCCCACGTCGCGTTGAGGTCCCACGCCCCGCGCGGGGCGTCGACCGTCGCGGCCACCAGCTCACGCTGGGCGACCGTGAAGTCGTCCGGAGCCAACCCGTCGGCGAGGTCGGGGTCGACCTCCAGCACACGAACCATCCCGTCCATACGGCTGCTAGTAGAGCACCTCGCCGATCGCGGAATGGTGTCCGGCGTGTCCGAACGTGGGTAGGGCGGATCCGTGCCCGCTTCCCCCGACCCCCACGTCATCGTCCTCTTCGGCGCCACCGGCGACCTCGCGCGGCGGATGCTGCTGCCCGGCCTCTTCCGGCTGGCGCAGGCGGGGCTGATGCCCGACGACTTCCGGATCATCGGCTCCGGGCGCCACGAGCCCGACGGCGAGTTCGCCGACCTGGCGCGCAAGGCGCTGCAGGAGCACGCCGAGGAGCCGCCCTCCGACGATGCGTGGGCGGCCTTCGCGCCACGGCTGTCGTTCGTCACGTCCTCGGCCGAGGACGGCGACGCGCTGGCCGCGGCGGTGCGCCAGGCGCGGTCAGACCTCGGCGACGGGTCGCGGACGTTGCTGTACCTGTCGGTCCCGCCCTCGGCGATGCTGCCGATGGTCGGGATGCTCGCCCGGACCGGCCTGTCGACCGACCGCGCGCGGATCGTGATGGAGAAGCCGTTCGGCTCGGACCTCGCGAGCGCCAAGGAGCTCAACGCCGCGCTGCACGAGCACGTCGACGAGGACGCGATCTTCCGGATCGACCACTTCCTGGGCAAGGAGGCCGCCCAGGACATTCTCGCGCTGCGGTTCGCCAACGGGCTCTTCGAGCCGATCTGGAACCGCGAGCACCTCGCGGCGGTGCAGATCGACATCCCCGAGACGCTCGGGCTGGAGGGGCGCGCGTCGTTCTACGAGGAGACGGGCGCGTTTCGCGACATGGTGGTCACGCACCTCTGCCAGATCCTGGGGTTCGTCGCGATGGAGGCGCCGCAGAGCCTCGACGCCGAGCACCTGCGCGACGCCAAGGCGGCGGCGTTCGAGGACCTGCGGCCGCTGGACCCCGCGGCGACGGTCTTCGGGCAGTTCGAGGGCTATCGCGACGAGGACGGCGTCGACCCGGAGTCGCGGACCGAGACGTTCGTCGCGGTGCGCGCCGAGGTCGACAACGACCGCTGGCGCGGCGTCCCGTTCCTGCTGCGCACGGGCAAGGCGATGGCGGAGAAGCGGCGCGTGGTGACGATCACGCTGCGCGACCCGCAGCGCGACATCTTCCCGCGCGACGGCGACGGCGGCGGCCGTCCCAACGAGGTCGTCTTCGAGCTCACCGACGACCCGCAGCTGGCCGTCGCGGTGCGGGTCAAGGTGCCCGGGCCGACCTCGGCGGTGACCGACGCGGCGCTGACGCTCGACGTCGAACGCGCGCTGAACGAGCACGGGCTGGAGGCCTATGAGCGGCTCCTGCACGACGTGATGCTCGGCGACCACCTGCTGTTCACGCGCGCCGACGAGGTCGAGCGGCTGTGGGCCTGCGCGGCACCGCTGCTGGAGCATCCGCCGCAGCCGCTGCCCTATCCGCAGGGCTCGTGGGGCCCGGACGCGGCGGCGCGCCTGGCCGAGCCGGTGGGCTGGCGGCTGCCCGAGGGCGATGCCTGAGCATCGCGGGATCGCCGACCACGGGCTGATCGGCGACCTGCGCACCGCGGCGCTGGTGGCGATCGACGGCACGGTCGACTGGCTCTGCGTGCCGCGCTTCGACGCGCCGAGCGTCTTCGGCGCGCTGCTGGACGCCGAGCGCGGCGGGCACTGGCGGCTGGCGCCGACCTGCGAGGTCTCGGCGACGCACCAGTTCTACTTCCCGGACTCCAACGTCCTCGTGACGCGCTTCCTGACCGAGGACGGCGTCGTGGAGGTCCAGGACTTCCTGGCGGTGGGCGCGACCGACGACGCGCTGGCGCGGGGGCTGGTGCGCCGGATCGTGGCGGTGCGCGGGGCGATGGAGCTGCGCAGCGAGGTGCGGCCGCGGTTCGCCTACGGGCGCGAGGAGGCGCGGGCGCGACGCGACGACGGCGGCGGCGACGGCGGCGGCGGCGGGATCGCCTTCGCCCACGGCGACATGGCGCTGCTGCTGCGCGCGACCGTCGACGTGGACGCCGGCGACGGCGCCGCGACCGCGACGTTCTCGCTCGACGAGGGCGAGGCCGCCGCCTTCACGCTCGCGCTCGACCCCGACGACGAGCGCGGCCTGGATCCGGAGCGCGCCGGCGAGCTCTTCGAGGCGACCGTCGGCTTCTGGCGCGGCTGGCTGGAGCAGGGCACCTACCGCGGGCGCTGGCGCGAGATGGTCCAGCGCTCGGCGCTGACGCTGAAGCTGCTGACGCACCGCCCGACCGGCGCGATCCTCGCGGCGCCGACCGCGAGCCTGCCCGAGCAGGTCGGCGGCGAGCGCAACTGGGACTACCGCTACGTCTGGTCGCGCGACGCCGCGTTCTCCGCCTACGCGCTGCTGCGGCTCGGGTTCCTCGACGAGGCGCGCGCGTTCGTCGGCTGGCTCACCGACCGGCTGCGCGAGGCCGACGGCGACGGGGAGTCGGGGCCGCTGAGCGTGATGTACGACCTGGACGGCCGGCGCGCGGTGCCCGAGGAGGTCCTCGACCACCTGACGGGCTACCGCGGGTCGGCGCCCGTGCGGATCGGCAACGACGCCGGCCGCCAGCGCCAGCTCGACATCTACGGCGAGGTCGTCGACTCGGTGTACTTGTACAACAAGCACGGCTCGTCGATCTCCAGCGCGACGTGGGACGACCTCGTCGGCATCGTCGAGTGGGTGTGCGAGAACTGGGACGGCGAGGACGAGGGCATCTGGGAGACCCGCGCCGGCCGCAAGGACCACACCTACTCGCGGCTCATGTGCTGGGTGGCGATCGAGCGCACGATCCGGATCGCCCGCCAGCGCGGGCTGCCCGGCGACCTCGAGCGCTGGATGACCGCGCGCGACGCCATCTACCGCCAGATCATGGAGCGCGGCTACGACGAGGAGCGCGGGGCGTTCGTCCAGCACTACGGCTCCCAGGCCCTGGACGCGTCGCTGCTGCTGATGCCGATGGTGAAGTTCATCTCGCCGACCGACCCGAGGTTCCTGTCCACCCTGGACGCGATCGGCGAGGAGCTGGTGTCCGACAGCCTCGTCTACCGCTACGACCGCGGCCTGTCCCCGGACGGCCTGGACGGCGAGGAGGGCACGCTGTCGATCTGCTCGTTCTGGTACGTCGAGGCGCTCACGCGCGCCGGCCGGCTGGAGCAGGCGCGCGTGGCCCTGGAGAAGATGTTCACCTACGCCAACCACCTCGGGCTCTACGCCGAGCAGATCGGGCGCACGGGCGACCAG
>JAOPZD010000223.1 GCA_025964295.1 Conexibacter sp. | reverse complement strand
GGTGGACGGCGCGGCGGCGGACGGCGACGCCGACGCCGCGGCGTCCGGCGCGGAACGTCCGTAGCACCGCGGGCGAGGTGCGTCGGCGATGACGGCGACGAGCGGAGTCGCGACGCCACCCTCGTGGTGTGGCTGGGCCGGCGTGGCGGCGCGGGGCGGGCGATTCGGGGCCGAAGGAACAGTCCGGTGACTGTCCCGGGCGCGTTGACCGGGAATATGCCCGTCAAGGTGACCCGCGCCCAAGGTTCGGCCCCGAACCGCCCGGACGGCCCAGCGCTGGACACCACCGACGCCGGCTAGGCGCCCGAGCCCAGCGCGCGCCGGTAGCTCTCCGCCGTCCCCGCCGCCGTGCGCTCCCAGGTGAAGCGCGCCGCCTGCTCGTGGCCGCGGGCGATCAGCCGCGCCCGCAGCGCGTCGTCCTGGAGGAGGTGGCCGATCGCCGCGGCGATCGCGTCGATCGAGAGCGGGTCGAAGAGCAGCGCGGCGTCGCCGGCGACCTCGGGCAGCGCGCTGACCGCCGAGCAGGCGACGGGCACGCCGCGGACCATCGCCTCCAGCACCGGCAGGCCGAAGCCCTCGGCCAGCGACGGGAAGGCCATGCACGTCGCGGCGGCGTAGAGGCCCTCGAGCTGGGCGTCGTCGATCCAGCCGCAGAGATGGACGCGGTCCGCGGCGCCGACCCGCGCGGCGACCGCGCGCAGCTCGTCCTCGAAGGCGCTGCTGTAGCCGGGCAGGACGAGCGCCGCGCCGGGCAGGCGGCCCATCGCCTCGATCAGCCGCACGAGGTTCTTGTGCGGTCGGCGGGCCGAGACGCTGAGCACCAGCGGCAGGTCGCCGAGGCCGAGCTCGGCGCGCAGCTGCGCTTCCGGGACGGGCGTCGCGTCGGGCCGCAGGCCGGGGCCGAGCGCGACGACGTCGATCTTCGCGCGCGGCGTGCCGAGCAGGCGCTCGAGCTCGCGCGCGGTCGCCTCGGAGTCGGCGATGATCCGCGTCGCGCGGCGCGCCACCGCGGGCGCCAGCAGCGAGAGCCCGCGGGCCAGCAGGCCCGTCGTGGTCTCGGGGTGGCTGAGGTAGATGAGGTCGTGCATCGTCACGACGCGCCGCCGCGCGCCGGCCAGCGGCGCGATGTTGCCCAGCGAGTGCAGGAGGTCGACGCGCGCCCGGAGCGCGGCGCCGGCGACCAGGGTCTGCTGCGCCGCGGTGCGCACGATGCGCGTGCCCGACGACGCCGGCAGCCCGACCAGGCCGATCTCCGGATGCCACGGCCGCGCCCGCCACTCCTCCGCCAGCTCGCGCCCGGCCAGCACCGTGAAGCGCGCCTCCGGGAAGGCGGCGGGCAGGAGCGGGACCAGCTGGCGCGCGTAGGTCTCCATCCCGCCGGTGCCCCCGGGGGCGAGGAAGAGGAGGTCGAGGCCGACGTGGTGGCGCAAGGGCCGCACGCTACTGTCTGCGGCCGCCCGTGCCCCGGCTGCTCTACATCACGCCGAACGTCGAGGACTACGCCGCCGACGGCCTGCTGCACGGCCTGCGCACGCTGCTCGGCGCCGACGTCCTGGACTTCCCCAAGGCCGAGTACCTGTATGACTCGATGACGCCCGCGGCGCGGTCGCGCATCCGCGGCGGCGGCTTCACGTTGTACGGGTTGCTCGAGGACATCGCCTTGGAGCGCGACCACTGCCTCGACCGCGCGCTGAAGGGCGAGTTCGACCTGGTGGTCTTCAGCGACATCTGGCGCACGTTCGGCCTGTGGAGCGAGTGGGGGCCCCAGCTCGCCGACGCCGGCGTCCGGCTCGCGGTCCTCGACGGCTCCGACCGCGTCGAGCCCTACCCCTACGCCGGCCACTGGTGGCGGCGCCGCGCCTGGTGGTTCCTGCCCCGCGCCCACACCCGCGCGCTGCACTTCAAGCGCGAGGTGACGCCATGGACGCGCTGGTTCGCGACCTACCTCGCGTTCCCGCCGCCGCTGAACCGCTGGCGCATGCGCGACATCCGCCCGCTGGCCTTCTCGATCCCCGAGGCGAAGGTCGTCGCCGCGCCGCCGGCCAAGGACCAGGACTTCCCGCGCCACGTCGTCGACGCCGAGGTCGCGCAGCGCCTCGGCGGCCAGACCGGCCACGCGTTCGCCACCGAGGACGAGTACGTCGCCGACCTGCGCCGCTCCCGCTTCGGCATCACGACCAAGCGCGAGGGCTGGGACGCGCTGCGCCACTACGAGATCGCCGCCGCCGGCGCGGTCCCGTGCTTTCGCGCGCTGGACGCCAAGCCGCCCGGCTGCCCGCCCTACGGCCTCGACGCGACCAACGCCATCGACTACGCCGACGCCGATGACCTCTTGCGCCAGGTGGCGGCGCTGAGCGTTGAGCGGTACGACACGCTGCAGCGCGGCGCGATCGCCTGGGCCCACGCGCAGTCGACCGTCGTCCGCGCCCGCTGGTTCCTGGCCGAGTGCGGCCTGGAGGCCCCCGCGCCGTGAGCGACCAAGAGCCCGCGCTTGAGGCGGGTGCCGTCGCCGAGGCCGACGTCCTGGACTCCGAGGACGCCGGCAACAAGGTCATCCGCGGCGGTGGCGTCCGCGTCCTCTCCTACGTCGCGGGCCTGCTCATCGGGCTGGTCTCCGCGCCGCTGCTCGTCCGCCACCTCAGCATCGCCGACTTCGGCGTCTACGCGACGGTCACGTCGATCACGTTCGTCGTCGGCGGCCTCGTCGAAGGCGGCCTGGGCAACGTCGCGATCCGCGGCTACGCGACCGCCGGCCCGCAGGAGCGCGTGCGCCTGCTCGACGCGCTGCTCGGCCTGCGCTTCGTCCTGGCCACGGTGGGCGTCCTGCTGGCGCTCGGCTTCACGGTGATCGCGGGCTACCGCTGGGAGGTCACGGCGGGCGTGGCGATCTCGGGCGTCGGCCTGCTGGTCGGCGCCTGGCAGAACACGCTCGCCGTCGCGCTGCAGGCGGGCCTGAAGCTCGGCTCGCTGGCGGGCGCCGACATGGCGCGCCAGCTCGCCAGCACCGTCGTGATCATCGCGCTGGTGATCGCGGGCGCCGCGGTCGTCCCGTTCTTCATCGCCTCGCCGGTGGCCTTCGTCGCGATGCTCGCCGCGACGCTCTACGCGGGACGCGGCGCGGTCCGGCTGCGGCCGGCGGCCGACGTCGCCCGCTGGCGCGCGCTGATCCGCGAGACCTCGCTGTACGCCATCGCCACGGCGCTCGGCGTCCTCTACTTCCAGATCGCCATCATCTCGACCTCGCTGCTGTCGACCAGCGACGAGGCGGGCTACTACGGCGCCGCGTTCCGGATCGTCGACATCGCCAACGGCGTCCCGTGGCTGCTGGCCTCCTCGGCCTTCCCGATCCTCGCCCGCGCGGCGCACAACGACGCCGACCGCCTGCGCTACGCGACCGACCGGCTCTACCAGACCGCGCTCGTGGTCGGCGGCGTGTTCTGCGTGGCGATCGCCGTCGGCGCGCCGTTCGGCCTGGAGGTCGTCGGCGGCCACAAGCTCGATCCCGCGATCCCGACGCTGCGCCTGCTGGGCTTCGGCGTGCCCTTCACGTTCCTGGTCGCCACGTGGGCGTTCACGCTGCTGTCGCTGCACGCCCACAAGGGCCTGCTGGCCGCCAACGCGGTCGCCGTCGTGGTCGCGCTGGCCCTGAGCCTCGCGCTGATCCCCGACCACGGCGCGCGCGGCGCGGCGATCACCACCATGGTGCTCGAGGTCGTGCTCGCCGCCAGCTACGCGATCGCGCTGACGCGGGCGCGGCCGGACCTGCGTCCGACGCTCGGGATCCTGCCACGCGTGGGCGTCGCGCTGGGCGGCGCGCTGGCCGCCGGCTTCCTGCTGCCGCTACCGGTCGTGCCCGCGACGCTCGTCGCGGTCGCGGTCTACCTGGCGCTGGCCTTCGCGACGCGCGCGGTCCCCGAGGAGATCGCGATCGCGCTGCGCGAGCGGCTGGTCAGGCGGCCCTGAGCTTGGCGCGGACCATCGCCGGCATCGCCCGCAGCCGGCCGACCGGATCCTCGCGGGCGTCGCGCAGCAGCCA
>JAOPZD010000257.1 GCA_025964295.1 Conexibacter sp. | reverse complement strand
CGACGCCTACGACTCCGCCGCGCCGCCGTCGGCCGCCGACCATCGCATCGAGCAGCTCCAGCAGCTCGCCGGCCTGCGCGACCAGGGCGTCCTGACCGACGCCGAGTTCGCCGCGCAGAAGTCGGCGATCCTCGCCGGCGGCTGAGGGCGCCACGCGGTGGCGTGGCTGTTCCCCTCGCTGCGGGGCTATCAGCCGGCCTGGCTGCGCGGCGACCTCATCGCCGGGCTGACCGTCTGGGCGGTCCTGGTCCCCGAGTCGCTGGCCTACGCCTCGATCGCCGGGGTCTCGCCCGTCGTCGGCCTGTACGCAGCGCCGCCGGCGCTCGTCCTCTACGCGCTGTTCGGCAGCTCGCGGCACCTGATCGTCGGGCCGATGTCGGCCACCGCCGCGCTGTCGGCCGCGACGGTCGCCGACCTCGTCGCCCCGGCGAGCCACGACTTCGCCGCGTTCACCGCGGCCCTGGCGATCGCCACCGGCGCGGCGGCGCTGGTCGCCGGCGTGCTGCGCCTCGGGTTCGTGGCCAACTTCATCTCCGAGCCCGTGCTCAAGGGCTTCATCATCGGGCTGGCGTTGACCATCATCATCGGGCAGGTGCCCAAGCTGCTCGGCGTCAGCGGCGGCGACGGCGACTTCTTCGAGAAGCTGGCCGACGTCGTCGGCAAGGTCGGCGACACGCACGGCGCCACGCTGGTCGTCGGGCTCGGCTCGCTCGCCGTCGTGCTGGGACTGCGCCGCGTCGCCCCGATCGTCCCCGGCTCGCTCGCCGCCGTCGCGCTCGCCGTCGCCGCGGTGCAGCTGCTCGACCTCGACCACCACGGCGTGGCCATCGTCGGCCACATCGACGCCGGCCTGCCATCGGTCGGCGTGCCGGCCGTGTCGCTGCACGACTTCGGCTCGCTGGCCGCCGGGGGCGTCGCGGTGATGCTCGTGGGCTTCGCCGAGGGCCTCGCGGCCGCCAAGACCTACGCCGCGCGCGAGCACTACGACATCGACGCCGATCGCGAGCTCGTCGGGCTCGGCGCGGCCAACGCGGCGTCCGGGCTGGTCGGCGGCATGGTGGTCAACGGCAGCCTGTCCAAGACCGCGGTCAACGGCGGGGCCGGCGCGCACAGCCAGGTCTCCGGGCTGGCCGTGGCGGTCCTGACCGTCGTCACGCTGCTCTTCCTCACCGGGCTCTTCGAGCAGCTGCCCGAGGCGACCCTGGCCGCCGTGGTCATCGCGGCGGTGATCGAGCTCGTGGACATCGCCGCGCTGGTCGCCCTGCACCGCGTGTGGTCGGTCCGACTCGGCGAGGCCTACGGGCCGGCCGCGCGCCCGGACTTCATCGCCGCGGTCGCCGCGCTGCTCGGCGTCCTGGTCTTCGACACGCTGCCAGGGCTGTTCATCGGCATCGGCGTCTCGCTCGTCCTGCTGCTCTTCCGCGCCTCGCGGCCCCACGTCGCGGTGCTCGGCCGCGTCCCCGGGACCGAGGACCGGTACAGCGACGTGCGCGGGCGGCCCGGCAACCGCGTCCCGGAGCGCGCGACGATCCTGCGGGTCGAGAGCGGGTTGTTCTTCGCCAACGCCGACGTCGTGCGCCGCGCCCTGCGGACCCACGCTGCCGAGGACCACGTCGACGCCATCATCTTGGACGCCGAGGCGATCCCGTCCGTCGACATCAGCGCGGCGCGGATGCTGAGCGACGCCGCCGCCGAGCTGCGCGACCGCGGCGTGACGCTGCTCCTCGTCCACGGCGTCGGCCAGGTGCGCGACGTCCTGCGGGCCGTCGTCGACGAGGATCCCGAGCTGCAGATCGTCTACCCGACGATCGCGCAGGCGCTGGCGGCCGCCGCCCCACCGGTGCGCGATCCGTCACCCCGGCCGGGTGAGCCCGCCTCACCCGTGCCGCCGGGAGGATCGCGGTGATGCACGGCGTCGCGGCCACGGAGGTCAAGGACATGGCGTCGCTTCCGGGCGGCGCCTTCGCGATGGGCAGCGAGGAGTTCTACGCCGAGGAGGGCCCGATCCACGAGGTCACGGTCGGCCCCTTCGCCATCGACCGCCACCCGGTGACCGTCGCGCAGTTCCGCCGCTTCGTGACCGCGACCGGCCACGTCACCGAGGCCGAGCGCGACCCGGACCCGGCGCGCTACCCCGGCGCCGATCCGGCCCTCCTGGTCCCGGGATCGCTCGTCTTCCGGCGCACGTCGGGCCCGGTCAGCCTGCGTGACGTGACCGCCTGGTGGGAGTACGTCCCGGGAGCGTGCTGGCACGCGCCGGAGGGCCCCGGCTCGACGGTGCGCGGGCGCCACCGCCACCCGGTCACCCACGTCGCCCACGCGGACGCGCGAGCCTATGCGTCCTGGGCCGGCAAGGCGCTGGCGACCGAGGCCGAGTGGGAGTACGCCGCGCGCGGCGGCCTCGACGGCGCGCGCTTCGCCTGGGGCGAGGAGCTCGCGCCCGAGGGCAAGATGATGGCCAACTGGTGGCAGGGCCGCTTCCCATGGGAGAACCTGCGCCTGGACGGCTACGAGGGCACCTCGCCGGTCGGCGCCTTCGCGCCCAACGGCTTCGGGCTCTTCGACGTCTGCGGCAACGTGTGGGAGTGGACGCAGGACCGCTACGGCGCCCACGGCGCCGGCGCGTCGTGCTGCAGCCCCGGCACCGCGCCGGACGCGATCCCCCGCAACGTCATCAAGGGCGGCTCGCACCTCTGCGCGCCGTCCTACTGCCTGCGCTTCCGCCCCGCCGCCCGCCAGGGCGAGGCCGTCGACACCTCCACCTCGCACCTCGGGTTCCGCTGCGTGCTCCGCGCCGGGCCGCAGCCGTGCCATGGGTGAGGCGATCGGCCAGGTCCTGTCGTTCGGCGTCGGCGTCTCGCTCAGCCCGGTCCCGATCATCGCCGTCGTGCTCATGCTCGCCACGCCGCGCGGCGCGACCAACGGCCCGGCCTTCCTGCTCGGCTGGGTCATCGGGCTCGCCGCCGCCGGGACCATCATCCTGCTCGCCTCCAGCGGCGCGGGCGCGAGCGACGACGGCGCGCCGGCGACCTGGACGAGCATCCTCGAGCTCGTGCTCGGCCTGGGGCTCGTGGCGCTCGCCGTCAAGCAGTGGGGCGGCCGGCCACGGGGCGACGCGGAGCCCGCGCTGCCGAAGTGGATGTCGTCGATCGACGCGTTCACACCGGTCCGCTCCGTCGCCATGGGCGTCGCGCTCTCGGCGATCAACCCCAAGAACCTGCTCCTCGTCGCCGGCGCCGCGGCGGCGATCGCCGCCACGGGCTCGAGCAGCGGCGACCAGGCCGTCGCGCTGGCCGTGCTCGTGGTGGTCGGCACGCTGGGGCCGGGTGCGCCCGTCGCGATCTTCTTCCTCATGGGCGAGCGTGCGCAGGAGGTCCTCGACGGGCTGAAGTCCTGGATGGTCCGGGAGAACGCCGCGATCATGGCGGTCCTCTGCCTCGTCATCGGCGCCAAGCTGATCGGCGACGCGATCAGCGGGCTGGCTGCGTAGGCGCGTCCTCGATCGCGCCGGAGACCGTCGGCGACGCCGGCACGCCCGGCGTCACGCCGGCGCGG
>JAOPZD010000210.1 GCA_025964295.1 Conexibacter sp. | reverse complement strand
GATGCCGTGGCGGAGACGAGCAACCTGGCCACCACGCGGGTGCTGCGGGCCTTCGCACCCCGTTTGAAGCCCGGCGGGCGGCTGATTGTCGTGGCGAGCGCCCTCGGCACGCTCGACAAGCTCGACGCCCGCGTCGCCGGGCGGTTCGCGGCCGCCGCCGCCGGCCTCGACGCGGTCGACGCCCTCGTGGAGGAGTGGCGCCGGGCGGTCCACGAGCGCCGCGCCGAGCAGGAGGGCTTCGGCACCTGGCTGAACATCCCGTCCAAGGTCGCCCAGGTCGCCGCCGTCCGCGCCGTCGCCGGGGAGCGCCGCGCCGACGACCTCGCCCAGGGCCGGCTCGTCATGGCGCTCTGCCCGGGACTGATCGACACGGACGCCTCACGCCCGTGGTTCGAGGACATGAGCCAGGCCCAGACCCCGGCCGAGGCGGCCTCCTGGCCGGTCGATCTCGCCCTCGCGGAGACGTTCGACCCCGCCTTCTACGGCGAGCTCGTCCAGTTCGCCCAGGTCCTCCCGTGGGAGACCGGCCTCCCGGTGGCGCACGCGGCGGCCAGCTGACGCCGCGACCGCCGGCGAAGGGCGCACGCGGTCATAGGAGTAGGCGTAGTGTTCCTGCATGGACCGTCCGACCTTCCCGCTCAACGTCCACGACGACGAGCGCGGCGTGCTGCGTACGGCGCTGCGGTCGTTCCGCGACGACCTCGGCCACAAGGAGCATCGCGTCGCCGAGGTGCTCGACGACCTGCTCGGCCGGATCCCCGAGACCGAGGCGCAGCCGCTGGTCCTCGACGCGGCCGCGATGAAGGTCACGTGGAGCGCGCTGCACGCGCTGCTGGACGGCACCGACCGCAGCCAGGAGGAGGAGCGCGCCCACCTGCGCGACCTGCTCGACCGCCTGCCCGGCGAGCACGACATCCGCGCGATCGACCTCGACGCCGAGCTCGACGGGCGCCGCGCGGCGGGCTAGACGGAGATCCCGAGGCGCCGCGTGAACGGCGCGTCGAAGACGCCGGACGCGTTGAACCGGCGCTCGACCTCCAGCCACGCGTCCCAGCGCGGGTACAGCTCCCGCACCCGCGCGGGCGTCAGCGCGTTGATCTGCCCCCAGTGCGGCCGCGCGCCCAGCGCCGCCAACTCGCGCTCGTAGGCGGCCAGCAGCTCCTCGCCGCGGTGGCTGTCGACCACCATGATCAACTCGATCATCATGGTCGGCCGGCCGTACATCATCGACGCGTAGGCCTTCGACGGCGCGACGAAGCGCAGCGCGATCGGCGAGGTGTGGAAGACGCCGTCGTCGGCCCAGCGGGCGGCCATCGCCAGCAGCAGGTCGACCGCCTCCAGGTGGCGGTCGCCCTCCAGCGTCACGCCGAGCTCCATCGAGTAGGCCGGCAGCTTGTTGGCCTCGCCGATGTTGAACACCTTGTAGGAGATGCTGTGGTAGCCCGCCTTGTCCTGCATGTCGTGCAGCGTCTGGTCGAAGCGCTTGACCATCAGGCGCGGGAGGTGACGGGCCAGGAGCCGCAGGCCCCAGCCGGTGATCGGCAGCCCCGACGCCAGCTCGGTCAGCGGATGCTGCAGGCCGCGGCCCGGGGACTCGCCGTCCGGCGGCTCGTCGCACGGCTCGCGCGTCGTGACCAGTACGTGATGGGTGCCGTCCTTGTTCTTGTACGGGTTGAGGAACAGCTCGTAGTGCTCGTGCTGGGCCAGGACGCCGCCCGGCGTCACCGTGTCGCGGATCGCCTCCCACCCCACGACCTCGCGGACCTCGTCGAGCCAGAAGACGTCGCGCACCTCGAGCACCAGCGCGTACACCAACCCCAGCGTGCCCATCCCGCACACCGCGGCGGCGAAGACGTCGTCGTCCTGGACCAGCGTCCACCCGTCCCCGCGCGCCGCCGCGAACGCCGCCGGGTCGGTGATCCCGTCCGCCGGCTCGACCCGCACCAGCTCGCCGCCCGACACCACCAGCTCGAGCGAGCGCACCAGCTCCGGGAACGGCCCGAACGTCAGCCCGGACCCGTGCGTCGAGGTCGACACGACGCCGGCGATCGTCTGCGCGTCGTAGCCGCCCATGTTCGGCAGGGCCAGCCCGCGGGCGCGCAGCGCGTCGTTGAGGTCGCGGATGTGCGTGCCGCCGAGGACGCGCACCAGCGGCGGGTCGCCGGCGCCCGTCGAGCCGGCGCGCAGCGTCCCGTCGTCGAGCTCGACCAGACCGCCGAGATGCGTCGGGAGCACCACCACGCCGGTCGTCAGCGCGACGTCGGACCACGCGTGGCCCGCGCCGACCGCACGGACGGTGACGCCCCGCGCCTCGGCGTCGCGCACGATCGCCACCAGCTCGTCCAGCGTCCGCGGCTGCGCCTCAGCGATCACCGGCGACGACTGGTTGCCGGTGTGGTTGTGCCAGACGGTCATCAGGGCACGCCACACTAGACCCTGCGTGACCCGCAGGGGGATCGCCTGCGCAATTGCGCAGGCTTCGCCGCTCCCGATGCTCAGCTGTCGTCGCCGTTGAGCGAGACGCACCGGGAAGCGGCGACCGCGCGGGCCGGGTAGGCCCGCGCGGTGGGTGCTAAAGCTGGTCCGGGTCCAGACCGCGCGTGAGCTGCCACGCGTCCTCGACGACCTCGTCGTCCTCAGCGGACGACGGCGTCGGGACGAGGCCCGACTTGCGGGCCTCCTTGCGGGCGTTCTTCTCAGCGCGCTTCTCACGCTGGCGATTCTCGCGATTGAGCTTCGCCATCGTGGTCTTCTTCTTGCCGCCGCCGGCCATCTCCCTAAAGGACCTGCACGTTGGCGGCCGACGGGCCCTTGGGCCCCTGCTCGGACTCGAAGCTGACCTTCGCGCCCTCGGCCAGCGACTTGAAGCCGCTGCCCTGGATCGCGCTGTGGTGGACGAACAGGTCCTTGCCGGCGTCATCGGGCGTGATGAAGCCGAAGCCCTTGTCGTCGTTGAACCACTTCACGGTTCCTGTAGCCATTTTGAGACTCTCCTCCGGGGGTGTGTGTTCTGCGAACGCGGAGGAAGCAACGAGGCAACGACTGCGCGCCGGACACGGCGTAGCCGGGCTTCTGCCCGACCTGGTCTCAGGAAGTCTAGCGAGACTCCCGGTCCCTCCGCCCCACGCGTCACCATGTCGGGGTGAGCAAGACGGACATCGGCGCGCGGATCGCCGAGCTGAGCGCCCGGGTCAAGGCCCTCAACGACGCCTACTACGCCGACGGCGACGCGACCACGATCCCCGACGCCGACTACGACGCGCTCAAGGACGAGCTGACCGCCCTGGTCGCCGAGCATCCCGACCTGGAGCCCGCCGACAGCCCGCTGGACAAGGTCAACGCGCCCCAGCAGCTGACCGGCCCGACCGTCCGCCACGCGCGGCCGATGCTGTCGCTGGCCAAGGCGACGACCGAAGCCGCCGTCCGGACGTTCTGCGCACGCTTCGAGGGCCAGGTCTTCCGGGTGTCCGAGAAGCTCGACGGCCTCTCGCTGTCGATCGTCTACGAGGACGGCAAGCTCGACTACGTCGCCACGCGCGGGACCGGGGCGATCGGCGAGATCGTCACCGACAAGGCCCGCTGGGTCCTCCCCGCGCTGCCGGCCGAGATCGGCGAGCCCGGCCGCATCGAGGTCCGCGGCGAGGCGCTGATGGCGCTCTCGACGTGGCAGGCCTACAACGACGCGCATCCCGACAAGCCGCTGACCAACCCGCGCAACGGCGCGGCCGGCACGCTGATGCAGAAGGACCCCGAGGCGGCGGCCGAGGCCGGGCGCCTGCTGCGCTTCTTCGCCTTCGGCGCCGAGCGCGAGGACGGCACGGAGATCGATCCCGAGGGCATCGGCATCGAGCTCGTCCACCAGACGATCTGCGACGACGCCGACGCGGTGATCGCGGCGATCCACGCGATCGGCGAGCGGCGCGACGACCTCGACTACGACATCGACGGCGCCGTCGTCCGCCTCCACGAGCCCGCCGCCTTCCAGGCCGCCGGCTTCAACAGCGCCGAGCCGCGCGGCGCGATGGCCTTCAAGTACCCGCCCGAGGAGAAGCTGACCAAGCTGCTGGCCGTCGAGTGGCAGGTCGGCAAGATCGGGCGGATCGCGCCGCGCGCGCGGGTCGAGCCGGTCTTCGTCGGCGGCGTGACCGTCGAGAACATCACCCTGCACAACCCGCGGCTGATCCGCGAGCGCGACCTGCGCATCGGCGACACGATCGCGGTCGTGCGCCGCGGCGACGTGATCCCGTTCGCCGGCCGCTCGATCCCGGAGGACCGCGACGGCACCGAGGAGGTCATCGAGCCGCCGGTGCGCTGCCCGTCGTGCGGGACCGAGCTCGAGATCCGCGGGACCGGCGAGGAGCGCTGGTGCCCCAACCTGCAGTGCCCGGCGCAGATCACGCGGCGGCTGATGCACTGGGCGTCGCGGCCCGCGGCCGACATGGAGGGCGTCGGCGACGTCTGGATCGAGAAGCTCGCCGAGGACGGCGTCCTGAAGACCCGGGCCGACTTCTACACCTTGACCGCCGAGCAGCTGCAGGCCTACGAGCGCATGGGCGAGGTCAGCGCGAGCAACATGGTGGCCTCGATCGAGCGCTCCAAGGGCATCGGCCTGCGGCGCGCGCTGATCGGCCTGGCGATCCCGATGGCCTCCGACGGGACGGCCAAGCGCCTGTGCCTCGCGGGCTTCGAGACGCTCGAGGACGTCGCCGGCGCCAGCGTCGAGGAGCTCGTCGCGATCAAGGACATCGGCCCGAAGGTCGCCGAGTCGGTCGTCGCGTTCTTCCAGCGCCCCGAGGTGCTGGAGGAGATCGCGGCGCTGCGCGACCACGGCGTCGACCTCGACGTCCACGACGAGGACCGCCCGGTCGACGTCGCCGCCGCCGGGGACTCGCCGCTGAAGGGCAAGGCGGTGGTCATCACCGGCGCGTTCACCGACCCGCGCTCGGGCGCGAAGGTCTCGCGGCCCGAGGTCACGCGCCTGGTCGAGCTGGCCGCGGCGACGACGGCCTCCTCGGTCTCGGGCGAGACCGACTACCTGCTGGCCGGCGCCAACACCGGCGCGGCGAAGACCGCGAAGGCCGAGAAGCTCGGCGTCGCGGTCGTCGGCCAGGACGAGCTGTGGCGCTGGCTGGCCGAGGCCGGCGTCGCCTGAACGCCTAGGCCTTGACCTGCGAGGCGTACATCTTGCGCTCGTAGTCGGCGAGCATCCGCGTTGCCGAGAACTGCGGCGACAGCGTCTTCAGCGACGCCTTGACCCGCCGCACCCAAGCGCCGTCGCCCGCGTAGAACTCAGGGACGATCTCGTCCTCGAGCAGCCGGTACAACATGGCCGCGTCGCGCGAGTCCTGGGCCTGGTGGTCGGCGTCGACCTCGCCGGGCAGCGCCCAGCCGTTGAACCCGTCGTAGGCCTCGGCCCACCAGCCGTCCAGGACGCTCAACTGCAGGCCGCCGTTGAGGACCGACTTCATCCCCGACGTGCCCGACGCCTCCAGCGGCGGCCGCGGCAGGTTGACCCAGACGTCGCAGCCGCCGACCAGCCGCGCGGCGGACGCGAGGTCGTAGTCGGCGAGGAAGACGACGCGCCCCTGCGTCCCCTCCGCCCCGCGCAGGTGCAGCAGCTGCTGGATCAGCGCCTTGCCCGGGTCGTCCTTGGGGTGCGCCTTGCCGGCGATGATCAGCTGCACCGGCCGGTCGCCGCGCAGGAGGTCCAGCGCGCGCTCGGCGTCGTGGACCATCAGCGCCAGGCGCTTGTAGGTCGCCACGCGGCGCGCGAAGCCGATCGTCAGCGCGTCGGGGTCGAAGGCGGACTCGGCCGCCTCGACGAACGACCGCTCCTCCCCGCGCACCAGGCGGTCGCGCGGGATGCGCTCGCGGACGAGGTCGACCAGCGCGGAGCGCTGCTCGCGGCGCACGGCCAGCAGCTCGTCGCCGGGGATCGCGTCGATGCCCTCCCACGTGGCCGGGTCGGCGGCGTGCGTGATCCAGCCCTCGCCGAGGTGGCGGTCCAGCAGGCGGCGCATCGGGCCGCCGATCCACGACGGCACGTGCACGCCGTTGGTGACGTGGGTGATCGGGACCTCGTCGAGCGGGCGGTCGGGCCACAGCTCGTGCCACATCTCGCGCGCGACCTCGCCGTGACGGCGGCTGACCGCGTTGGTCGCCCGCGCCGTGCGGATCGCCAGCTGGGTGATCCCGAACGGCTCGTGGTGGTCCTCGGGATGGGTCCGGCCGAGCGCGAGGACGTCGTCCTGGCGGAAGCCGCGCTCCTCGATGAGCGGCTCGAGCAGCAGCGCGACCTCGCCGCCGGGGTAGGCGTCGTTGCCCGCGGGGACCGGCGTGTGCGTGGTGAAGACCGTGTGGCGCCGGCTGCTCTCGACGACCTCCTCGATCGTCGCGCCCGGCTCCTGCAGGGCGCCGAACGCGGCGTGGCCCTCGTTGAGGTGGATGACCTCGGGCTCGATGCCCAGCGCCTCGAGCGCGCGGCGGCCGCCGACGCCGAGCAGGGCATATTGGTTGAGCCGGACCTCGGGCGAGCCGACGTAGAGCTGCGACGTCGTGAAGCGCCCGAAGGCGGAGTTCTCCGGCCGCTCGGCGTCGAGCAGCAGCAGCGGCACGCGGCCGACGTCGACGCGCCAGATCTGCGCGACGATCCGCTCGTCGCGCGTCGGGACCGTGACGGTCATCGGTTCGCCGTCGTCGCCGCGGATCAGCGCGGCGGGCAGCCGGTCGGCGTCGGTGTCCAGCCAGTACTCGCGCTGCCAGCCCGCCATGTCGATCCGCTGGCGGAAGTAGCCCTGGCGGTAGAGCAGGCCGATCGCGACGAACGGCAGCGCGCGGTCCGACGCCTCCTTGACGAGGTCGCCGGCCAGCGCGCCGAGCCCGCCGGAGTAGACCGGCAGCGAGGCGTGGATCGCGTACTCGGCGCAGAAGTAGGCGACCGGCCCGCCGTCGCGCGACGGCGGCGCCTCGCGGTGCTCGCGCAGCCGCCGGTCCAGCGCCGCGGCGCGCTCCATCAGCCCGGTGTCCTGCGCGGCCGCGGCGAGGCGGTCGGCGCCGGCCTCCTGCAGCAGCCGGACCGGGTTGCCGGCGCACGAGGTCCAGCGGTCCGGGTCGACCGCGCCGAAGACGGCGTCGCCGTCGGGATCCCACGCCCACGCGTAGTCGTAGGCGATCCGCGCCAGCACCTCCAGCTCGGCCGGCAGGCGGCCCGCCAGGCCGGCGATGGCACGGTCGATGTCGCGGCGTCCGGCGTCGGTCATTGGCCCCCGTCTACCCCTATTTGCCGGCAGGACACCTACGTGTGGTCCCCGTACGGATCGGGTCGCCGCAGCCACGCGCGGACCTCCGCGGCGACCACGATCGGCTCCCCGGTGGAGGTGAAGCCCATGACCGGCAGGTCGTCGCGCGCGACGGCCTGGGCGACCCAGGACTCCTCGACGTCCAGCCACGCGGCGACGTCGCAGGGGCGCAGCAGCGCCTCGTCGGGTGGGCCGTCGGCGGTCACCTGGGCGGCGGGGACGGGACGGGCGGTGGCGCGCCGGGCCCGACCTCGGCCAGGCGCCGGTGCAGGCGCTCGCGCAGCTCGTCGGGCGGGAGCGTCAC
>JAOPZD010000174.1 GCA_025964295.1 Conexibacter sp. | reverse complement strand
CGGCAGGCCCGCTTTCCCGGTGGCGACGTCAGGCGGGTTCGGGCTGGGCGTCGCGGAGGCGCTGGCCGATGACCGTCGTCACGCCGTCGCCGCGCATGCTGACGCCGTACAACGCGTCGGCGATCTCCATCGTGCGCTTCTGGTGCGTCACGATGATGAGCTGCGAACTGTCCTTCAGGCCGGCGAGCAACTCGAGCAGCCGGCCGAGGTTGCGGTCGTCGAGCGCCGCCTCGACCTCGTCGAGGATGTAGAACGGCGAAGGCCGCGCCCGGAAAATCGCGACGAGCATCGCCACGGCAGTCAGCGACCGCTCACCACCCGACAGCAGCGACAGCCGCTTGACTTTCTTGCCGGGCGGGCGCGCCTCGATCTCGATGCCGCTGGTCAGCATGTTGTCCGGGTCCGTGAGGATCAGCCGGCCCTGGCCGCCCGGGAACAGCACCGAGAACACGACCTCGAATTCGCGCGCCACGTCCTCGTAGGCGGACCGGAACACTTCTTCGATCCGCTCGTCGACGTCGCGCACGACCGTCATCAGGTCGCGGCGCGTGTCGCGCATGTCATCGAGTTGGGTCTGCAGGAACGTGTGCCGCTCCTCCAGCGCCGTGAACTCCTCGAGCGCGAGCGGGTTCACCTTGCCGAGCAACGCCAGCTGCCGATCAGCCGCAGCCGCCCGCTGCTCCTGCACATGCCGCACGAACGGCACCGACTCCGTGCCTTCCGGAGCGTCGGCGGGCGGCGGCACCAGGACCTCCGGCCCGTACTCCGCGGCCAGCACGTCCGCGGGCACGCCGAACTCCTCGACCGCCTTCGTCTCGAGTTGCTCGACACGCAGCCGGTGCTCGGCCTTCGCGACCTCGTCGCGGTGCACCGCATCGGTCAGCGACTCCAGCTCGGCCGCGAGCGCCCGGCTCCGCGCCCGCACGGCGAGCAGTTCGCCCTCGCGTGCGTTGCGCACCCGCTCGGCCTCGGTGCGTTCCGCGGAGGCGACGGCGAGCGATTTCTCCAGGTACACAAGGACTTGATTCGCCCCGAGGGCCACCGCACCCGCGACGGTCGCCTCGCGGCCTCGGCGTTGGCGAAGCACCGCGTGCCGTTCCCGCGCCGACCGCTCGTTGGCCGCCGATCGCGCCAGGGCCGCCGCCCGGTCACCCAGCGAGCGGACCCGTTCCTCGCCCGTGCGGACCGCGAGCCGCGCGTCCATCTCGCCCGACCGCGTCTGCCCCACCGCGACGAAGAGCCGGTCGCGCTCGGCGGTGTCCGGCTCCGTGTCGCTCGGCGCCTCCTCGGCCGCCGTCAACCGTTGTTCGAGTTCGGCCAGCCCCGCCACATCGCGGTCACGCGCCTCCTCCGCCGCCCGCCGGCTGCGTTCCAGCCGCTCGGCCTCCGCACCCGCCGCCCGCGCCGCGGAACCGAGCTGCGCGAGCTGCTCCGAGATCGCCGTGAGCTCCGCGTCGGACTCGTTCAACCGGTGGAGCGCCGCATCGACGTCCGCGGCCGCGCGTGCGCGCTCCTCGAGCGCGGTCGCCACCGCGAACCGCAGCCGCTCCACCTGGTGCGTCGCGGCCGTCAGCTGCTCGGCCGCCTCGTCGTACGCCGCCTGCACCTCGATCGAACTCGGGCCCGCGGCCGACCCGCCAGCCGCGCGCGCCGCGGCGAGCGAATCGCCGTCACGCGTCACGCACCGAACATCAGGATTTTCCTGTACGACGGCCCGCGCCGCCGCGAGGTCGCCGACGACGGCGACGCGGTCCAGCAGCACCGCAACGGCCGGCCGCAGCACGTCGAGCACGGTGACGAGGTCCAGCGCCCACCGTGCACCGGAGGGCGCCGCGGGCAGTGCGGCCGTCGATGCCGGGCCGCCGCCGACCAGCAGGTCCACGCGACCGGCCTCGTCGGCCTTCAACCGCGCGAGCGCCGCCAGCGCGTCGTCGAGCGAGCTCACCGCCACGGCCTCGCCGGCGCTGCCGAGTGCGGCCGCGATCGCCGCCTCGTAACCGTGCTCCACCTGGACGACCTGCGCGACGGTGCCGAGGACGCCGTATTCCCCGCTCTCCAGCAACAGGCCGGCGCCGTCCCGGCGCTGCAACGACAGCCCGAGCGCCTCCACGCGGGCCGACAGGCCGGTCCGGTCACGCTCGGCGGTGCGTTCCTCGTCCTGCAGCCGCGTCAGCTCGCCCTCGGCGGTGGCGAGCCTGGCGACGGCGCGCTCGTGCTGGGTGTCCAGGTCGATCTCGCCCGCGTCCAGCCCGGCGATCTGCGACTCGAGGGTCGCGAAGTCCGTGCGCGCCCGCTCGGCGCGCGCCTGCGCCTCGGTGAGCGACGTCGACAGCCGCCCGATCTCGTCCTCCGCGGCCTGCGCGCGACTCCGCAACGCGCCGACCTGACCGCTGAGACGGGCCAGTCCCTCGCGACGGTCCGCGATCGCGCGCGCGGCGTCGCGCAGCCGCTGGTCCTCGGCGGCGAGCTGGCGCTCGACCTCCGTGCGCTGCACCGACGTCGCCGCTAGCGCCGCACGGTCGGCCTCGAGTTGCTCCGCCAGCGCCGACTGTTCTTTGCGCGCCTGTTCGGCCTCGGCCTCGAGCTCTTCCGGGTCGCGCCCCGGCGTCGGCGCCTCCAGCGGCGCGGACAGGTGCCGGTGCCGCTCGGCCGCCAGGGACGCGGTGCCCCGGAGGCGCTCACGCAGCGAGGACAGGCGGTACCAGGTCTCCTGCGCCCGGGCCAGCCGCGGCGCGTCCGACGTCGACGCCTCGTCGAGCTGCGTCTCGCGGGCGCGCACGTCGGCGAACTCTGCCTCGACCGCCGTCCGCCTCTCGCGTACGAGCGTCTCGTCGGCCATCTCGCGGTCGAGCTCGCCGCGCAGCTTCAGGAGGTCGTCGGCGAGCAGGCGCAGTCGCGCGTCCCGCCAGTCGGCCTGGATCACCGCCGCCCGCCGCGCCACCTCCGCCTGCCGGCCGAGTGGCTTGAGCTGGCGGCGCAGCTCCCCCGTCAGGTCGGTAAGCCGAGCCAGGTTGGCCTGCATCGCCTCCAGCTTTCGGAGGGCCTTCTCCTTGCGCTTGCGGTGCTTGAGGATCCCGGCTGCCTCCTCGATGAAGCCGCGGCGATCCTCGGGCCGCGCCTGCAGGACGGAGTCGAGCTGGCCCTGGCCGATGATCACGTGCAGCTCACGGCCGATGCCGGAGTCGCTGAGGAGTTCCTGGACGTCGAGGAGCCGGCACGTGTTGCCGTTGATCGCGTACTCGCTCTCCCCCGAGCGGTACATGAGGCGGCTGATCGTGACTTCGGTGTAGTCGATGGGCAGAGCGCCGTCGGTGTTGTCGATCGTCAGTACGACCTCGGCGCGGCCCAGTGGCGGGCGCCCGGCCGTGCCGGCGAAGATGACGTCCTCCATCTTGCCGCCGCGCAGCGACTTTGCGCCCTGCTCGCCGAGGACCCAGGCGACCGCGTCGATGATGTTGGACTTGCCCGACCCGTTGGGGCCGACGACAGCGGTGATCCCGGGTTCGAAGCGCAGCGTCGTGCTCGACGCGAACGACTTGAACCCCCGCAGCGTGAGGGACTTCAGATGCACGTTGCCCGGCAGCCTTTGCAAGCGGTGGAAGGACCGTGGGGAAGTCCGGGCCGACCCTACCGCCCTGACCCCGGACAAGACGACGCACGGCGCCCCGAAGGGTCACCGTGCGTCGGAAAAGACGGATCTAGCTGTACGCCGGCTGCGCTTCGGGGAGCGCCAGCAGCAAGTCGTCGCTGACCTCGACGGCCGCGGCGAGCTCCGCGTTGAGATCGCGAAGCCTGGCCACCTCGACCTCCAGCTCGTTGACCCGCGCGGTGAGTCGCCGATTATCAGCGACGAGGCGCATGTCTGGGGTCGTGCCGACGTGTCCGAACAGCGCCTTCGCCATTGAAGGTCCTCCACAGAGTGGTTACGGTGGCCCGCCGCGACTCTGGGGTGCGGCACAGGGGGCGGGCTGAGACGTGATGACAGAGAAAAGTCGTTGACATCCGTTAGCAGAGTGACACGGAGTCTGCCAACTGGTCAAGATGACGACGCGCCGCGCGACACCCCCGGGGCATGCCCGGCTCCTTGCGTGGAATCATGCCCCGAACGCCGCTTTCCGCGGCCGACGCCTTGCCGGACCGGACGGTCCGCTGCCGATGGAGGCCGGATGTCCCGCCGCTCGCTCGCTCTCGTCGCCACGGCGGCCTTGACGG
>JAOPZD010000140.1 GCA_025964295.1 Conexibacter sp. | reverse complement strand
GCCCGCCGGGCTGCTCGCCGGCTGGGCCGCGGCCCGCGGGATCGCGCTCGAGGTCGTCCGCGCCGGCGCGCCGATCCCCGATCCCGCCGGCCGGCCGTTCGTCGTCACGCTCGGCTCGGAGGCCTCCGCCTACGACGACCGCGTGCCGTGGCTGGCCGCCGAGCGCGCCGCGCTGGATCGCGCGCTGATGGCGGAGGTCCCGATCCTCGGCATCTGCTTCGGCGCCCAGCACCTGGCCCGCGCGCTCGGCGCCATGGTCTCCCCCGCCGCGCGCTCCGAGGTCGGCTGGCTCGACGTCGAGACGCTCGCCCCGGACGTCGTTGGGCCGGGCCCGTGGCTGCAGTGGCACCGCGACGCGTTCACGCTGCCGCCCGGGGCCGAGCTGCTCGCGCGCTCGCCCGTGTGCGTCCAGGCCTTCCGGCGCGGCCCGCACCTCGGCGTGCAGTTCCACCCCGAGGTCACGCCCGCGATCGCGCTGGACTGGGCCGAGCACTACCCCGCGTCGATGGAGCGGGCGGGCACGACGCTGGAGGCCGTCCGCGCCGGCAGCGAGGCCCACGCGGCCGGCGCCGCCGCCCGCGCCTACGCGCTCTTCGACGGCTTCCTGGCCTCCGCGCGCTCGCACCCTCGCATGCCCGCGGATGCCCTGGGGTAGGCCGTCCGGGGAGATGACTGACACCTCCGCGGGACCCACGGCGCCGCCGAACGGCCGTGCCGAGCAGCTGCGCCAGCGGCCGGCCGGCGAGCTGGTCAAGGACCTGTCGACCCAGGTCTCGACGCTCGTCCGCCAGGAGCTCGAGCTCGCCAAGGTCGAGCTGACCGCCAAGGGCAAGCAGGCCGGCATCGGCGCCGGGATGTTCGGCGGGGCGGGCCTCTTCGCGCTCTACGGCGTCGGCGCGCTGGTCGCCACCGCGATCCTCGCGCTCTCCACCGCCGTCGCCGGCTGGCTGGCGGCGCTGATCGTCGCCGTCGTCCTCTTCGCCCTCGCCGGCGTCCTGGCGCTGCTGGGCCGGTCGCGCGCCCGGCGCGCGGGCCCGCCGGTGCCCGAGCAGACCGTCGCGACGGTCAAGGAGGACGTGCGCTACACCAAGGAGCACGTCGCCGAGGCCCGCCGCCAGGACCACGACCGAGCCGCCCGATGAGCGAGACCGCCCGGACTCCGGACGAGATCCGCAGGGACATCGAGCACACGCGCGAGGAGCTGGCCGACACGGCCGCCGCGCTGGCCGAGCGCGCCGACGTCAAGGCGCGCGCGCACGAGAAGGTCGAGGAGACCAAGGCCAAGGCCCACATCAAGGTCGAGGAGACCAAGGCGCGCGCCCAGGTCAAGGTCGGCGAGACCAGGGCCAAGGCCAAGGACAACCCCATGCCGCCGGCGCTGATCGCCGCCGCGGTGGCGGGCGTGATCGTCGCCCTGATCGTCCTGCGCCGCCGGGACTAGGCCAACCGGCAGGTTCACTGAGGGGCCCACAGCGAACAGCTTCTCCCACGGGGGTCGCGCGGGCGGTTAGGTTCGCGCGACACCATCAACCCCAGGAGGATCGTCATGCGTGCTGTCCCTCGCATGCGTACCGCCGTCGCCCTCGTGGCGGCGGCGCTGTCGCTCACCCTCGGCGCCGCCGGCGCCGCGCCGGCCGCCCAGTGGGTCGGGTTGGGCGACTCCTATGCCGCCGGGCCGCTGATCCCCAACCAGTCGCTCAACCCGCTCGGCTGCCTGCGCTCCGACAAGAACTTCGCGCACCTCGCCGCGGCGTCGCTCGGGCGCTCGCTGACCGACGTCTCGTGCAGCGGCGCGAAGACCGATGACATGACCGCGGCGCAGAACGTGACGCCCGGTCCCAACCCGCCGCAGTTCAACGCGCTCAACAGCGCCGTGCAGACGGTGTCGCTGCAGATCGGCGGCAACGACATCGGCTTCACCAGCATCATCGAGAACTGCGCGGCGATCACGCCGTTCGGCCACCCCTGCCAGGACCAGTACGACAGCGGCGGGGTCGACCAGCTCGCGGCGCGCATCGACGCGACGGCGCCGAAGGTCGCGGCGGTGCTCCAGGGCATCCACGCGCGCTCGCCCGGCGCCCGCGTCCTGGTCGTGGCCTACATGCCGATCCTGCCCGAGACGGGCAGCGGCTGCTGGCCGCAGGTCCCGCTCGCGTGGGGCGACGTGCCCTACCTGCGGGCGACGGAGAAGCGGTTGAACACCATGTTGGCCCAGCAGGCGGCGGCCAACGGCGCGGTCTACGTCGACGCCTACAGCGCGGCGATCGGCAAGGACGCGTGCAAGTCGTCGGGCACGCGCTGGGTCGAGCCGCTGGTGCCGGGCAACGCCGCGGCGCCGTTCCACCCCAACGCGCGGGGCATGGCGGGGATCACGCCGACGGTGGTCGCGGCCGCGCGCTAGCCGTCGTCGACCATCCCCTGCAGCGGGCCGAGCAGCCGGCGCGCGCGCTTGGAGACGCCCGGGAGGGCGATCAGGCGGTGCGTCGGCGGCTCGCCCGCCGCGCGGCGGCGCAGCTGGTCCATCGCGATCGGGCGCCAGCGCTCGTCGATCACCGTGGCCGGATCGGCGCCCGCGATCTCGTCGAGCGCGACCTCGAGGTGCTCGGCCCACAGCCGCTCGCGCGTCGCGCGCGCGAGCACCGCGTCGTCGGTCACGACGTTCATCTCGGTGTCGTTGAGCAGGGAGTGGGCGTTGAGGTTGGCCGAGCCGACGGTCAGCCACCTGTCGTCGACGATGCCGACCTTGGCGTGGACGTAGAGCGCGTCGTCGCGGCCGCCGGTCCGCGACCGGATCGTGGTGGCCAGGAAGTGCGGGTTGCCGTGGTCGTCGGCGTCGGAGAGGACGCCGAGCTGGCCGCTCGTGTCGTCCTGGCCGTTGTTGGCCTTGGCCGGCAGCAGGACGACGAGGCGGAAGCGCGGCGACGGCGGGTGGCGCAGCTTGTCGACCAGGATGTCCACGATCTCCGGCGCCCACAGGAACTGGTTCTCCAGGTAGATGTAGTCCTGGGCGGAGCGCAGCGCGCGGACGTAGGCCTCGAGGATCCGGAAGTCGCCCTTGGGGACCGCCTCGTACATGTCCTCGGCCACGGTGCGCACGACCTGGACGGTGCTCGCGTGGGCGTCGGCGACGGGTGGCTGGACGACCGGCGGCGCCAGCCGCTCGCCGCTGACCTCGTGCCAGCGCATCGCGAAGTGCGCGGCGACGTCGGCGACCGCCGGGCCCTCGATCCGCGTGCCGACGTCGTGCCAGCCGAGCTTGCGGCGCGCCGCGTGGTCGGAGCTGTCGAACCGGTCGCCGGCCTGGTCGGTCATGTCGATGCCGTTGACGAACGCGACCTCGTCGTCGACGACGACCGTCTTCTCGTGGTGGCAGTGGATCGGGTGCTCGCGCGGGTCGCGGTAGGCCTGGATCCTGGTGTCGCGCACGAGGTCGGCGACGGCGGCCTCGACCTCCTTGCGCGTCGGGTGAAAGAGCGGGACCGGCGAGCCGGCCCACACCATGACGCGCACGTCGACGCGCTCGGCCAGCTCGGCCAGCAGCGGGCCGATGGCCGTCGGGTGCTCGCCGCGGACGAGCTCGAAGTGCGCGGCGAGGTGCCAGCCGGTGATGTGGATGTGCGAGCGCGCGCCGCGCAGCGCCTGGGCGATCGCGGGCAGCGCGGTCGCGCCGTCGACCAAGACCTCCATCTTGGATCCCGGCCGCGGCGGCGGGTCGCCGGCGGCGAACAGCGAGGGCCCGGGCGGCGGGTCGAAGGAGCCGCCGTGGCCGAGCCGGCGCAGGCGGCGGCGGTGGTGGCGGACGACGGTGGCCTCGATGGCGGCGCCGATCAGGGCGTCGGCGCGCGCGACGGGAGCGGGGGGCATCGGTGGGGGTGTGCCCAGGTCGGCGCACCCTCTACCAGTGCAGCACCTTCTCGCAGCGCTCGAGCTTGAACGCGCCGTTCATCCGCACCCGGGCGGTGTCGACGCCGGGGCCGCAGTCGATCGTGCCGTGGCCGTAGTAGGCCCAGACGAAGTCCTTGCCCGCGCCGGCGACGACCTTGGTGGCGCCGTGGCTGGGGTAGATGTAGTCGTCGCCCGCGCCACCGGCCAGGACGTCGCGCTGGCGGCCGTCGTTGCCGGACGGGTCCCAGTCGCCCCACAGGATGTCGTCGCCCGCGCCGCCGTCGAGGCGGTCGCTGCCGTGGTGGCCGAGCAGCTCGTCGTTGGCGGCGCCGCCGATCTTGGTGTGGTCGCCGGAGTCCAGGACCTTCCACAGCACGCCGGTGACGGCCGGCCAGCCCGCGTGGGTGACCTTGGCGCCGCCGCCGGACGTGCGGCGCCCGTTGCCGGGGCCGCATTGCTCGCCGGGCCGGGCGGGCGCGCAGATCTGGGCGGCGTCGCGGGCGTCGCCGATCGCGTCGGCGGCCTGGACGGCGACGG
>JAOPZD010000114.1 GCA_025964295.1 Conexibacter sp. | reverse complement strand
GCGCGCCCTCCCCGCCCTCGAGGTCGGCGTCCCGCCGGGCGTGGCCCGCCGCGGCGAGACGGCGCCCGACGCCGAGGTGCGCGCCCTGGCCTGGGACGCCTTCCTGGCCCGCCTCGGCGCGCGGCCGCGCCACGTGGCACGCTAGGCGCACCGCCCCGCGCCGCCATGCCCGAGTCCTTCACCGACACCCCGCTGCTGACCTCGCGCTTCGACGCGGCCCTGCACTACGCCACGCGCCACCACGCGCTGCAGCTGCGCAAGGGCACGCCGGTGCCCTATGCGGCGCACCTGCTCGCGGTCGCCTCGCTGGTGCTGGAGATGCACGGCGACGAGGACGAGGCGATCGGCGGGCTGCTGCACGACGTCGTCGAGGACGGCGGCGGGCGGACGGCGCTGGCCGAGATCGAGGCGGCGTTCGGGACGGCGGTCGCGGCGATCGTCCGGGCCAACAGCGACACGCTCGACCCCAAGGACGACGCCAACGGCGGCGCCGGCTGGTATGCCCGCAAGCGCGCCTACGTCGACGCGTTCACCACCAAGTCCCCCGCCGCGCTGCGCGTCTCGCTGGCCGACAAGGTGCACAACGCGCGCTCGATCCTGCTCGACTACCGCACCCACGGCGACGAGCTGTGGTCGCGCTTCGGGCAAGGACAAGGCCTCGCGACGCGTGTCAACTACCGCGAGCTGGCCGCCGCCTTCGAGCGCGAGCGCGGCCGCCTCGGCGACCCCGCCCAGCCCTACGTCGACGAGCTGCGCCGCACCGTCGACGCGATCACCGCGCTGGCCGAGAGCCACCAGGGCCCGGACTCGCGGACGCTCTTCGACGGCTAGCTACTCCGCGGCGTCGGCCAGCGCCAGCAGCTTCTCGACCGTCCGCCAGTTGCGGCCGGTCAGCGTCACGCCGAAGCGCTTCTCGTTCATCGCCTTGGCCAGCGGCGAGGCGTGGACGCCGTCGGGCAGCCACAGGTAGGCCTCGCGCCCGCGGATCGCGAACCGCTCCTTCGGCCCGGGCACGACGTCCTCGGCGCGCGCCGCCTCGAGCTCGCCGTCGGCGAACAGGACGAGATGGCGCGACGCGTTGGTCGCGACGCCGGCCAGCGGGTTGGCCGCGACGACGTCGGCGAGCTCGTCGCGCGTGCGCACGACGACCCCGACGTCGAACCCGAGCTCCGCGGCGATCGCCTGCTCGAGCTTCGCCGCGCCGGTCCTGCGGCCGCTGAACACGACGTTGCCGCTGTTGATGTACGTCTTGATCTCGGTCAGGCCGAGCCCGGCGAAGACCTCGCGCAGCGTCGCCATCGCGACCTGCTTCTTGCCGACGTTGACGCCGCGCAGCAGCGCGATCTGGCGCGGCATCAGAACAGGCCGAGCTGCAGCGGGTGGGGCTCGGGCGGCCCGGGCTCCTCCGCGGCCGGCGCGGGCTCCTCCGCGACCGGCGCGGGCGCTTCCACCAGCTCGGGGACCTCCACCAGCTCGGGCGGCTGCTCGGGCGCGCCCAGCGCCAGCAGCTCCGGCAGCCGGGCGAAGTCCTGGCGCAGCACCTCCACGTTGCTCGGCGTGTACAGCGCCGCCGCCGGATGGAAGACCGGGAACAGCCGCACCGCCCGCGGCCCGACGACCCGCACCTCGGCCCGGCCGTGCAGCCGCATGATCCCGGTCGTGTCGTGGCGCAGCAGCTTGGTCGCGAAGTTCCCCAGCGTGCAGATCACGACCGGCCGGACCTGCTCGATGGTCCCGAACAGCCACTCCTGGCAGTTCTCGATCTCGACCGGCTGCGGGTCGCGGTTGCCGGGCGGACGGCAGCGCAGCACGTTGGTGACGAAGACCGCGTCGCGCGCCAGCCCGATCTCCCCCAGCAGCGTGTCGAGCAGCTGGCCCGCCTGCCCGACGAACGGCAGCCCCTGCTCGTCCTCGTTGCGCCCCGGCGCCTCGCCGACGAACATCAGGTCCGCGTTCGCGTTGCCCGCGCCGAAGACCACGGTGTGCCGCGTCTGGGCCAGCTGCGGGCAGCGCGTGCAGCCGCGCGCCTCGTGGAAGAGGGCCTTCAGGGCCTCGCGTCGCTCGTCCGGGGACGCCACGCCGACAACCCTAGACCGACGGCCGGCACCTCGGCTGTGCCATTCCGCAATCTGCGGGGTACCATTGGGTCACCGAGTTTCGCGACCGGCATCCCCTGAGCGGGGAGCTGGACCGACACCTGACATGACTCCTGTCCTTCCCGCCTGTGCGGTCGTTGGTCACGGCCGTCTCGGAACGGCGCTCTCCGCTGCGCTCAGCGCTGCCGGCGCGCACGTCGACGGCCCGCTCGGCCGCGGCGCCGGCGCGGACGGCGCCGAGGTCGTCCTCCTCGCCGTCCCGGACGCCGAGATCGCCCGCGCGGCCGCGCAGATCGTGCCCGGGCGCCTCGTCGGCCACTGCTCCGGCGCGACGACTCTGGCGCCCCTCGCGCCGCATCGCGCGTTCTCGCTGCACCCGCTGATGACGGTCACCGAGCGCGGTGCGTCCTTCGCGGGCGCCCACGCCGCGTTCGGCGGCAGCGACGACGCTGCCCGCGCCACGGCCGAGCAGCTGGCCCGCGCGCTCGGGATTACCCC
>JAOPZD010000053.1 GCA_025964295.1 Conexibacter sp. | reverse complement strand
CAGCCCGTGCTGCGCCGCGCGCTGCGCGCGTTCCTCGACCAGCCGCCGGACACGCTGGAGCTGCGCTGGATGTGGTTCGGCTGCCACGCCGCGCGGGACCTGTGGGACGCGGACGCCCTGCGTGCGCTCGCCGCGCGGCAGGTCGAGCTCGCACGCGCCGGAGGCGTGCTGACGGTCTTGCCGATCGCCCTGACCTTCCAGATGACCGCCGATGTGCTCGACGGACGCCTGGACCGGATCGCCGCGGCCTGCGACGAGGTCGACGCCATCCAGAACGTCACCGGCCATCCCCTGCCGCAATACGGGCGCATGAACCTCGCGGCCTACCGCGGGCGAGTGGAGGAGGTCGAGCGCCGGGCCGCCCAGCTGCGGGCCGACGCGCAGGCGCGCGGAGAGGGCCACGCGCTGAGCGCCGCCAACTACGCCGAGGCGATCGCCTACAACGGCGCCGGGCGCTACGCCGACGCGGTCGCCGTCGCCCGCCGCGAACTGCCCTACACGCGCGAGCTGGCGTTCGCGGCGCGCGCGCTGCCCGAGCTGGTCGAGGCAGCGGTCCGGACCGGCGAGACCGCGCTGGCTGAGCAGGCCCTCACGCACCTGGAGCGCGTCACGCTGCCGGTGGGCGGCGACTGGGCGCTCGGGACGCTGGCCCTCGCGCGCGCGCAGCTGAGCGCCGGCGACGAGGCCGAGGCGCTCTACCAGGAGGCGATCGAGCGCAGCGACCGCGTGCGCGTGCCGATGCTGAAGGGCCGCGCGCAGCTGCTCTACGGCGAGACGCTGAGACGGCTGCAGCGGCGCGTCGACGCCCGCGCCCAGCTCCGTGAGGCGCACGAGGTGCTGACGCGCTGCGGGCTGCCGGGCTTCGCCGCGCGGGCCGCGCGCGAGCTGGCCGCGACCGGCGAGACGCTGCGCGCCCGCACGCCCGAGTCGATCGACCAGATGACCGATCAGGAGCTCAACGTCGCCCGCCTTGCGCGCGAAGGGCTCACCAACCGCGACATCGGCGCCCGCCTGTTCATCAGCTCACGCACCGCCGAGTACCACCTGCGCAAGGTGTTCGTGAAGCTCGGCATCAGCTCGCGGTCGGAGCTGAAGAACGCCCTGGTCGAGCTGGACTGACGACCAGTGGGTCGGCCAGGAACGTTCGCCAGGAAATGCCGTTCGGCGGCGCCGATCCGGCTAGGACGCAGGACCGAAGGTGTGCCTCTGGCACATCGAGTGTCCGAGGACGCCGCCGGGCGGTGATCGCCGGGCGGCTTTTCCGGTGAAACGTTTCTGGCCGGCCCACTAGGGGCCGGACTGGGCACCCACCCGGACGAGACGGCGGCGCCGTGGCGGGAGGCTGTCCTCATGAGCACGACGAACCACATCCATCCGAGCGGCGTCGAGGTCACCGAGGAGGTGATCGAGGTCACCGGCGGCGGCCTGCGCATCGTCGAGATCGGGGCGGCGGCCCTGCTTGGGCTGCTGCTCTGCCCGCCGCTGCTGATCCTGGCGGTCATCGTCGCGGTGCCGACCATCGCGATCGGCGCGGTGGTCGCGGCGGCCTTCGCCGCGGTCGCCGGGCCGACGTGGCTGGTGCGCCGCGTCCTCGCCCACCACCGCGAGCACGGGACGACCCTGTTCCTGCATCGCCTGCTTCGCCGGTGACCCGGCACCTGCGCCCGCGGGGCGACGACGTCCGTCAGCCCACGACCACGATCGAGCTGTTCTTCGACCTGGTCTACGTCTTCGCGGTCACGCAGTTGTCGCACTTGATCCTGGAGGACCTGTCGGTGGCCGGCGTCGCCCGCGCGGCGTTCCTGCTGCTGATCGTGTGGTGGGCGTGGATCTACACGACGTGGATGGTCAACTGGTTCGACCCGGGCTCGTCCGCGGTGCGGGCGGTGCTCACCGGCGTGATGCTCGCCAGCCTGCTGATGGCCGCCGCGCTGCCGGGCGCGTTCGGGGGCGACGGGGTGCTGTTCGCGATCAGCTACGTCGCACTGCAGGTCGGGCGCAACGTGGCAGCCGCGAGCCTGCTCGAGCGCGATCAGCCGCTGCGCGACGTCTTCGAGCGCCTGGTCGTCTGGAGCGCGGCCTCCGGCGCGCTGTGGCTGGCGGGGGCCGCGCTTCACGGCGACCAGCGATTGCTGGTGTGGATCCCCGCGGTGGTGCTCGACCTGTGCGCGCCGGTCGTCGGCTACTGGCTGCCGGGTCGCGGGCGGGCCGCGACCACCGATTGGGACATCGAGGGCGTCCACTTCACCGACCGCTGCCAGGGCTTCATCATCATCGCGCTCGGCGAGTCGATCGTCGTCACCGGCGCGACCGCGGCAGCCGCCGGGCTCGACGCGACCGTCGTGCTCTGCCTGGGCGTCGCGTTCCTGGAGACGGCCGCGCTGTGGTGGCTGTACTTCGGCGTGATCGCCGAGCGCTCGCGCGAGGTCATGCGCACTTGCGCGGATCCGGGGCGCCTGGCGCGCGACGCCTACACCTATCTGCACGTCCCGATCATCGCCGGCGTCATCGCCGTGGCCGTCGGCGACGACCTCCTGATCGCCGACCCGGGCCGCCCGCTTCACGGCGTCGGGGTGACGATGGTCCTCGGCGGGCCCGCGCTGTACCTCGTCGGCGAGACGCTGTTCCGCTTGCGCCTGACGGGCTCCGCGAGCCCCGAGCGGCTTCTGATCGCGGCGCTGCTCGTGGCGCTGACCCCGGCCGGCGGGGGGCTGAGCGCCCTGGCGCTGAGCGCCTTGGCCACGGCCCTGCTCGGCGCGCTCGCGCTGTGGGACCTGCGCGCGCCGCTAGGGACCCGACTGGGGCCCGCGACGGACGCGGGCGTGACGCTCGTCGGCGATCTTGGAGTTCAACAACACCAACAGGAAGGAACGACATCATGAAGATCGTGGTCATCGGAGGCAGCGGACGGGTCGGCGGCAACGTCGTGCGGCGACTCGTCGCGCAGGGGCACGACCCGGTGCCGGCGTCGCCCTCGACGGGCGTCGACACCATCACCGGCGAGGGGCTGGCCGAGGTGATGACCGGCGCCGACGTGGTCGTCGACGTCTCCAACGCGCCGGTCTGGGAGGACGACGCCGTACGCGACTTCTTCGTCACCTCGACGCGCAACCTGGTGGCCGCCGAGAAGGCGGCCGGGGTCGGACATCACGTGGCCGTGTCGATCGTCGGCTGCGACCGGCTGCCCGACAGCGGCTACCTGCGCGCGAAGGTCGCCCAGGAGGCCGCGGTCGAGGGCGGCGGCGTGCCGTTCACGATCCTGCGCGCGACGCAGTTCTTCGAGTTCCTGGCCCAGATCGTCGACTCCGGCGCCGACGGCGACGAGACCGTCCGGCTGTCGACGGGGCTCATGCAGCTCGTGGCGGCCGACGACGTCGCCGCGACCGTTGCCGAGCTGGCGACCGCCGCGCCGCTCGGCGGCCACGTCGAGCTGGGCGGGCCCGAGAAGCTGGGGATCGACGCCTGGGCGCGGCGGTTGTTCCAGACCACCGGCGACGAGCGCACGGTCGTCAGCGACCCCCACGCCCGCTACTTCGGCACCGAGCTGCACGGCGGCGAGCTGACGCCGGGCGACGGCGCGCGGATCGGCGCGGTCGACTTCGAGACCTGGTGGGCCGCGCACATGGACCTGCAGCGATGACCGAGGTCAAGGTCATCGTCACCGGGCCGGAAGAGGCCTACGACAACGAGGCGGAGTTCTGGTGCGCGAACGAGCTGATGGGGGTGACCGTGCTGCACGACGGTCGCCTGCATCTGCGCATCGACCCGCGAGCCGACGGCATGCCATGGCGGGCTGACGCCACGAGCCTGGCGCGCTCCCTGGCCGAGGCCGAGGCGCTGCTCGCGGCCTACTGAGGACGAGACGCGATGCCGCCTCCACCGCTCGCGCCGCGGCCGGCCCGCAAGGTCGCCGGCCCGGTGCGCGCCGTGGAGGGCGACTTCCACTTCCTGGTCGAGGACGCGCCTGAGCAGGTCGGCGCGGATCTCGAGACGTTCCTGATCGACGAGACGAGGTGATGGTGATGGTGATGGAGATCCGACAACTACGCTCCTTCGTGGCGGTCGCCGACGACCGGCACTTCCGCACGGCGGCCGCGCGGCTGCACACAGCGCAGCCCGCCGTGAGCGAGCAGATCCGCAAGCTCGAGGCTGCGTGATGGGCATGTCCTATCTCCGCGATCGCCGTTGCACGATCCCCACCGCCGTGACCGCGCTGGCCATCGCGGTGGGGTCGTTGCTCGTCATCGTGCTCAGCTCGAGCGCGAGCACGACGTCATCCGCCGGCGCGCCCTCGATGCCGTCGCCGGCCGTGGCCGGCGTCACGCGCGTCGACATCAAGAACTACAAGTACGCTCCGCCGGTGCTCAAAGTGCGCGTCGGCGCCAAGGTCGCCTGGACCAACGAGGACGCCGTGCCGCACTCGGCCACCGTCGCAGGCGGGTTCGACACGGGGCTGTTCGCCAAGGGCGCAACGCGGACGATCACCTTCGCGAGGGCGGGCACGTTCCACTACATCTGCTCGATCCACCCGTTCATGCACGGCACGGTGGTGGTCCGATGACCCGCGCCTCGCTGACCCGCGCCGACCTCGTGCGCTACCTGGCGATCGTGCTGCTGCTGGTGACGGGCGGGATCCACCTGCAGCAGTTCGAGGGGCCGCTGCGTCCGGTCCCGACGATCGGGCCGCTGTTCGTGCTCAACGCGATCGGGGCCGCGGTGCTCGCGCTCCTCCTGGCCGGCGTGCGCGGGGACCTCGCCAAGCTGGCCGCGCTGGGCGCCATCGCCATGACGCTTGGCGACCTCGTCGCGCTGGCGATCAGCCGGGTCACCGTGTTGTTCGACTACTCCGAGCCGACGCTGCGTCCGGCGGTCACGCTGGCCGCCGTCGTGGAGGTCGCCGCGGTCGCGGCCCTCGGAGCCATCCTGCTGATGGACGACGGATCCAGCCCCGGCATCGGGCGGCGACACGGTCTCGCCCGAGCCCGGACGTCATGAACACGGCCCTGAGATCCCCGCAGCAACAGAGGGTCGTCGGCGACGCGCTGGCGCTCGTGAGTCGCGTGCGGCTGTGGCCGTTCGCGCGCGTCGAGGCGCAGGGCGCGTGCACGACGATCCACAGCGGCGCAGGGGACGCGTGCATCGCTCGACTCGACCTCACCACAGGCGCGCTGGCGGTCTTCGTCGCCGCGGACCTGGCCCGCGTGCTCGCCCGGTCCGAGCCGCGCGCTCGCGCGACCCGCGACGGCGTGCGCCTCGACGTCCGCGACGCCGACAGCGGCGCGGCCGGCGAGCGCATGCTGCGCTGGCGGATCGACCTCGTGCGGTTCGGACCGCAGCTGGCCGACGCGTCGCCCTAGCCCGTTTGCATCTCACCAACCCAGAAGGAACATCATGAACGTCAGCGTCCCCATCGCACGAGACCACTGCCTGGCACCTGAACGCGTCGACGCGCCGCTCTTCGGCGGGCGCTACCGCTCTCTGTTCGCCGACCTGCCCGCGCTGTCGGCCGACGAGGAGGCGCTGCACCGGCTCGGCCGTCCCGGCGGACCGTGCGACCTCGACGGCGGCGACCACGATCGGGGCGGCGGCCGCGACACGCCGGACTCCCACGTCGCCGCGGTCTGGCCGTTCTTCGGGCAGTACGTGGCCCACGACATCACCGCCGATCGCTCCCCGCTCGTGCCCCGCGCCGAGCGCGCGCAGCTCCGCAACGCCCGAGCGCCGAGAACGAACCTCGAGGGCCTCTACGGCACCGGCCCGATCGGCATGCCCTACCTGTACAACAAGGACGATCCCGCCAAGCTGCTGCTCGCCTCCAGCGGCCGCGACGTGCCGCGCAACCCGGAGGGGATCGCCCTGCTCGGCGATCCTCGCAACGATGTCCACCTGTTCACCAGCCAGCTCGCGGTGGCGTTCATCGGCCTGCACAACTCATTGGTCGATCGCCTGCGCGAGGACGGCGTCGCCGAG
>JAOPZD010000049.1 GCA_025964295.1 Conexibacter sp. | reverse complement strand
CGGCGCCGCCGAGCCGACGGTCCTGACCGCGCGCACGGGGTGGCTCGACGGCCGCTGGAACTCGATCGCCGACGCGCCGTCGGTGCGCCCGCGGATTCGCCACTACCCCGGCTACGCGCTGCGGACCCGGACGGCGTTCATGGCCCGCGACCTCGCGCTCGTCACGGCGCGGCGGGTGGGGAGGCGCTGGTGAGGATCGGGATCGACGCCCGCGCCGCCGCCGAGGAGCGCGGTGGCCGCGGGACGATGGTCCGCGAGCTGCTGCGGGCGCTGGCGGCCGAGGCGCCGCGCGGCGGCGGCGCCGACCACGAGTACCTGCTCTTCGCGCGAACCGCGTGGGAGGACGAGGCGCTCGCGGGCGACCCCCGCTTCCGCTGGGTCCTGATCGAGCGCCCGGACCCGGAGTGGCACCTGCGCGCGGCGCGGCGCGCCAACCGCGAGACCGACGCCTACATCTCGACCAACAGCTACCTGACCGCGTGGTTCCTGCGCGTGCCGTCGGTGGTCGTCGTGTGCGACATGGTGGCCTTCGACCCCGCGTTGCTGCCGCGCAAGGGCTCGGCGCGGATCGAGCGCGCGACGCTGCCGGTCGCGGTCCGCCGCGCGAGCGCGCTGGCGGCGATCTCGGCGGCGACGGCGCGCGACCTCGTGGGTCGCTTCCCCCGCGCCGCGGGCAAGACCGACGTCACGCCGCTGGCCGCCGACCCCGCCTTCGCCGACGGCGGCGCGCCCGACGCCGAGGTCCTGGCCCGCCACGCGATCGACTTCCCCTACATCCTGGGCGTCGGCACGCTGGAGCCGCGCAAGAACCTGCCGCGGCTGGTCGAGGCGTTCACCGATCTCGACGACGCGGTCCGCGGCGACCACCGGCTCGTGCTCGTCGGGCCGCTGGGGTGGGACACCGGAGACACGATGAGCGCCATCGCCGCCCACCCCGAGCGCGTCGCGGCCATCGGCGCCGTCCCCGACGCCGACCTCCCCGCGCTCTACCGCAACGCCACCGCCTTCGCCTACCCCTCGCTCTACGAGGGCTTCGGCCTCCCGGTGCTCGAAGCCATGATCGCCGGCGTCCCGGTCCTGACCTCCGACGCCTCCTCGATGCCCGAGGTCGGCGGCGACGCGGCGCTCTACGTGGCCCCGCGCGACGTCGCGTCGATCCGCGACGGCCTCGCCCACCTGCTGTCCGACGACGCGCTCCGCGCTCGCCTGGCCGCCGCCGGCCCCGCGCGCGCCGCGCAGTTCTCGTGGGCGCGCTACGGCGCGGAGATGCGCGCGCTGGCCGAGTCGGTCAGCCGGCGCGGCGCAGGACGCCCCGCGGGTTGAGCGTCATGAGGAACTTGTCGCCCATCGGGTCGATCGCGTAGCGCTGGTCGGCGGCGAGGAAGTCGTCGAGCGCCTCCATCGGACCGGGCCCGAACTCGGGGGCGGCCGGATGGCCGTTGACGTTGGTGTCCTCGACCACGAGGTAGCCGCCGGGCGTGACGACCTCGGAGTAGAGGCGCAGCTCCTCGCGGACGTGCTTGGCGGTGTGGTCGGAGTCGAGGATGACCATGACCCGGTCCAGCCCGGCCGCCTTCTCCTTGACCCAGTCGAGCGTCTCGGGCGCCGTGGCGGAGGCGATCCGGTGCGTCAGCCGCGGATGCTGCGGACGATCCGGGAACTCCTCGATGTCGATCGTGAGCACCTCGCCCTCGCCGACGATGTCGCACAGCGTCGCCAGGAAGTGCGCGCTGGCGCCCTTGTTGGTCCCGGACTCGACGATCAGCTGCGGCCGGTGCTCGTGGATGATCTCCTGGTAGAGCCAGAGGTCCAGCGGGCACTTGAGGATCCGCGTCCCCAACCAGTACGTGTCGCGCCACGTCTTGTCGCTGTTGACCTCGGCGGCGTAGTAGTACAGCCGCGAGAAGGCCTTGATGATCGCGCGCTGCACGGGCGGGGCGAGCACGATCTTGCGCTCGAGGCTGGCGCGGATCCGGCGGGCGGACGAGACGGAAGGCGTCGATGTCATCGCCGGGCACCGTACCCGCGTCGAGGCCCGTCGCGGAGCTAGGCTGCCCGCCATGGGTCTCGCCGACGTCCTGCGCAACGCCCGCTGGCGCGCCGCGGGTCACATGACGCGACCGCTCGACACGCGCTTCACGACGCCGCTGCGAGGCGCGGCGATCCTGGAGATCGGGGGCCCCAGCGCGCTCTTCGGCGGGGGCGGGCTGCTGCCGGTCTATCCGATCGCCGCGACGGTCGACAACGTGCAGTTCGCCGCCGAGACCGCGTGGCACGACCTGTCCGGGCAGCCCGACTTCGCGCCGGAGGGCCCGATCATCGGGGCCCAGCACCTGCTCGACGGCGCCCACCTGCAGGGCCTGGCCGACGACGCCTACGACGCCGTGATCTCGTCACACGTCATCGAGCACCTCGCCGACCCGATCGGCGGCCTGCTGGCCTGGGGCCGCGTCGTGCGCCCCGGCGGGCACCTGCTCATGGTCGCCCCGCACCACGACGGCACGTTCGACCGGCGCCGGCCGATCACCGAGTTGCAGCACATGGTCGACGACCACGCGGCCCTGCGCGGCGAGGATGACCTCACGCACCTCGAGGAGACGCTGCTGCTGCACGACCACGCGCGCGACGTCGCGCAGGACCGCGCGCGCTGGGAGGCCGAGCGCCGCGACAACATCAACTCGCGCGTGCTCCACCACCACGTCTTCTCCACCCCGTCGCTCCTCGCGCTGCTCGACCACGTGGGCCTTGAGCTGCTGGCCTGCGAGACGCGCTTCCCGCACGACATCTACGTCCTGGCGCGCTTCCCCCGCGGCGCGACCGACCGCAGCGACAACGCCGCCTTCCTGGCGACGGCCCGGCGCAGCCCGTTCCGCAGCGACCGCGCTAGAGCTGGCGCAGGTGGCGCGGGCGCCAGGGCAGCGCGCGCAGCGCCGCGATGATCGCGTGGTCGCGCGCCTGCAGCGCGCGCTCGCGCAGCGACAGCGACGGCCACGACGTGCCCATCTCCACCGCGTGCACGTACTGCGCGGTGCGGTGCGTCGCGCGCAGGCGGCCGGCGTGGCGCATGTGGGCGTCGACGCGGGCCTCGAAGATCGCGCCGACGTAGGACAAGGGGTAGCGGCGCAGCGCGACGCAGCGCTGGCGGTAGATCGGCCGGCCCAGCTCGGAGCGGCGGCTGAGGTAGGCCTGGTCGGTGAACCCCTGGCCGATGGCGAAGTCGCCGTCGACCTCCAGCGTGAAGTCCTCCAGGTTGGGGAACTCCCAGTTGGGGTTGGCCACCATGATGCGCGGGTCGCGCTCCATCAGGGCGATCGCGGGCGTGATCCAGTCCAGCGGCTCGCGCAGGCGGACATCGGCGTCCCAGACCAGCGTCCAGTCCGGGCCGTCCAACGTCGCGGCGACCAGCGCGAAGTCGGTGAAGTACGGGATCGGCTGGAGGTCGTCGCGCGTCAGCCCGCACCGGGCCAGCGCGGCGTCGAGGCGATCGGCGACGAAGACGTAGCGGTCGATCTCCCCGGCGGCGACGCGCGCGTCGGCCAGCGCGGTCGCGTCGGCGCGGTCCTCGACGTTGTTGATGACCACGGTCCGGCGCGCGAACGGCCGGATGTTGTCGTCCTCGATCCGCCGGAAGAACCCCGGGGCGAGCACGTCGCGGTAGCTGCGCTCGAAGCAGTTGACGACCAGGTCGACCTCGGGGCTCATCGACGGCGCATGGTAGGCGCGGCCAGGGCCTTGAGGTCCGGCGGCACCGCCCGCAGCAGCAGCGCCAGGGCCGCGTAGGCGACGAGGCCGATCGCCGTCGCCGGCACGGCGGGCACCGGGGCGAGCGCGCCGAGCGCCAGCGCGCCGGCCAGCGCCAGGAGGA
>JAOPZD010000195.1 GCA_025964295.1 Conexibacter sp. | reverse complement strand
CGAGCGGCCGGTGACGGCGACGACGTCGTCGGCGATCCTGCGCGCCTCGGCGATCGAGGCGACCTGGCGCTCGGCGCCCGCGGCGGCCTCGCCGATCGCGCCGGCGATCTCGCCGACCGCGCGGCCGGCCTCGTCGGAGGTCGTCGCCATCTGCTGGGAGGCGGACGACACGGCGCTCGCGGTGCCCGCGACCTGGCTGACCAGGTCGGCCAGCGCGGCGCGCGAGCTGTTGTAGGAGTCGATCGTCGCGACGAAGTTGTCGCGGATGTCGTTGGTCGCGCGGGCGATGTCGCCGATCTCGTCGCCGCCCGGCGACGGGATCAGCTCGGTGACCGCCACGACGTCGCGGGTCAGATCCCCCTCGGCGAACGCGTGCAGGCCCGCGTTGAGGTTGGCGGCGCAGTGGTCGCGCAGCGTGGAGAGGCGGTCCAGGACCACGCCGACGCTGCGGCGGATCGAGCGCGTCAGCAGGACGCCCGCGGCGATCGCGGCCAGCAGCTCGGCCAGCAGGACGATCACCATCGTCCGGCGGGTCGACGCCGCGTCGTCCTGGGACGCCTTGACCTGCGCGTCGCCGCGCGCCGACGTCAGCGCGCTGGCGCGGGCGACGTCGGTCTTGAGCGAGTCGTAGACGCCGTCGGCCTTGCCCGAGAGCACCGCGTAGCCGGCGACCGTGCCGCCCCGGCTCGCCGCCGACGCGAACGCCCCCGAGGCGCGGCGATAGGTCAGCCAGTCGGCCTTGGTGGACCGCAGCGCCGCGACCTCGCCCGGCGTGGCCGCGTAGCGGCCTAGGCGCGCCAGGATCCCGTCGACGGTCGTCGCCGTCGCGGTCAGCTCGCCGTCGAGGTCCTTCTGGTCGGCGGGGTCGCTGGCCAGCGTGCGCTCGAGCTGCGCGACGCGGAACTGGCGGATCTCCGTCGTGGCCTCCCCGAGGAGGTGGGTGGCGGGCACGACGCGCGTGCCGACCGTGGTCGTGCTGTCGCGCAGCTTGGCGGTGCCGCTCAGCGCCGCGGCCAGCGCGATGAGGGTCAGGAGGACGACGAGGCCGAAGACGAGCGCGAGCTTGCGGCCAATGGTAAGGGTGATTCGAGGCATTCCGGACAGATTTCCTAGGAGCGTGGGGTCGGGCCTTTCGGTCGGACGTCGCGGGCCCGACTTGAGACGCCACCGCAAGTTCCGCCTCGCTCCGGCGTTGCAGCACGTGCACCACCGCACCGCATCGAACGAGCAGGAGGAGAGAACGAACATGTCCCGACGCGTCCTGGCGTGCGTCGCCGCCGTCGCGGCGATGGCCATCGCGCCGTCCGCCGCCTCGGCCTGGGCCCCGGCGGCCACGGCCCCCGTCCATCCCGGCGTCCAGGTCTTCACGGCCGGCGCCCAGTGCACCGCGAACTTCGTCTTCACCAGCGCCGGCAAGACCTACCTCGGGCAGGCCGCGCACTGCAGCGGCACCGGCAGCTCGACCGACACCAACGGCTGCACCTCCGCCTCGCTGCCGATCGGCACGCCGGTGGACGTCACCGGTGCGAGCAAGCCCGGCAAGCTGGCCTACAACTCGTGGATCACGATGCAGGCCGCGGGCGAGGCCGGCGACGAGACCTGCGCCTACAACGACCTCGCGCTGATCGAGCTCGACCCGGCCGACGTGGCCAAGGTCAACCCGTCGATCCCGAAGTGGGGCGGCCCGACCGGCGTCGGCACCGCCGCGGCGCTGGACGACGTCTACAGCTACGGCAACTCGGAGCTGCGCGGCGGCCTCACGCAGCTGAGCCCCAAGCGCGGCAAGGTCGTCGAGGTCACCCCGGGCGGCTGGTCCTACAGCCTCTACACGCTGACGCCCGGCATCCCCGGTGACTCCGGCTCGGCGTTCCTCAACGCCGACGGCCAGGCGCTCGGCGTCCTGAGCACGGTCGCGATCGCGCCGCTGCCGCTGTCCAACGGCGTCGGCGACATCGGCAACGAGATCGCCTACGCCAAGGCGCACGGCTTCTCGGACCTCACGCTGGTCAACGGCACCGAGCCGTTCAAGGGCGGCCTGCCCTTCTAGGCGGCAGACGGCCCGCGGGGCGCCGCCGCTAAGGTGGCGCCCCGCATGGCCACTCGCATCGTCACCCTCCCTGGCGACGGGATCGGGCCCGAGATCCTCGCGCCCGCCGTCGACCTCCTGAAGCGCTTCGTGCCCGCTGTCGAGGTCGAGGAGCACGTCTTCGGCGGCGCCTCGATCGACGCGCACGGCATCGCGCTCACCGACGCGGTGCTGGCCGCCTGCCAGACGGCCGACGCCGTCCTGCTCGCCGCCGTCGGCGGTCCGAAGTGGGACACGACGGACCCGTCCAAGCCGCGCCCCGAGCAGGGCCTGCTCGGCCTGCGCAAGGGCCTCGGGCTCTACGCCAACCTGCGCCCGGTCCGCCCGCTCCCCGCGCTCTACGACGCCAGCCCGCTGCGCCGCGAGATCATCGACGGCACCGACCTGCTCGTCGTCCGCGAGCTCACCGGCGGCATCTACTTCGGCGAGAAGACGCGGACCGAGACCACCGCGTCGGACCTCTGCGTCTACTCGGTCGAGGAGATCGAGCGCATCGCCCGCAGCGCCTTCGAGGCCGCGCGCACGAAGGTCACGTCGGTCGACAAGGCCAACGTCCTGGAGACCAGCCGGCTGTGGCGCGAGACCGTCACCCGCGTGCACCGCGACGAGTTCCCCGACGTCACGCTCGAGCACGTCCTGGTCGACAACGCCGCCATGCAGCTGGTCTCCAACCCGCGCGACTTCGACGTGATCGTCACCGAGAACATGTTCGGCGACATCCTCAGCGACGAGGCGGCGATGCTCACCGGCTCGATCGGGATGCTCCCCAGCGCCTCGCTCGGAGACACCCACGCGCCAGGCCCGCACCCGGGCCTCTTCGAGCCCGTCCACGGCTCGGCGCCGGACATCGCCGGCCAGGGGATCGCCAACCCGCTGGCCATGTTCCTGTCGGTCGCGCTGCTGCTCCGTCATGGCCTGGCTTTGGAATCCGAGGCCGTCGCCCTAGAATCGGCGGTGGACAAGGCCCTTGACCAAGGGCTGCGGACCCGGGACCTCGGCGGGACGGCGAGCACGGCCGAGGCGACGCAGGCTGTGCTCGCGGCTTTGGGTCAGTAGACGAAGGAGAGCAGGCGTGGACGCAGCGGACCTCATCTGGATGAACGGCGAGTTCGTCGCCTGGGAAGACGCCAAGGTCCACGTGCTCACGCACGGCCTGCACTACGGCACCGGGGTCTTCGAGGGCGTTCGCTGCTACGACACCGCGTCCAAGGGTCCGGCGGTCTTCCGCCACGCCGAGCACGTCGATCGGCTCTTCAGGTCGGCGTCGATGTACTACATGGACATCCCCTACACGCGCGAGCAGCTGCGCGAGGTGACGCTGGAGCTGATCGGACGCAACGGCCAGCGCTCGTGCTACATCCGCCCGCTGGTCTACCGCGGCTACGGCACGATGGGCCTGTTCCCGCTCGACGCGCCGGTCGACGTGTCGATCGCGTCCTGGGAGTGGGGGAGCTACCTCGGCGACGAGGGCAAGGCCAAGGGCGTGCGCGCCCGCGTCTCGTCCTGGCGGCGCATCAGCCCCGACTCGCTGATCCCGCAGGCCAAGGCCACGGGCCAGTACCTCAACTCGGTCCTCGCGAAGATCGAGTCGCACAAGTCCGGCTATGAGGAGGCGATCCTCCTCGACGACCACGGCTACGTGTGCGAGGGCACCGGCGAGAACCTCTTCGTGGTCCGCGAGGGCGTCATCGCCACGCCGCCGCTGAGCAGCTCGCTGCTGGACGGGATCAACCGCAAGTCCTGCATCGAGATCGCCCGGGACCTCGGCTACGAGGTCGTCGAGCGCACCATCTCGCGCGCCGAGCTCTACCTCGCCGACGAGCTCTACTGCACCGGCACCGCGGCCGAGCTGACGCCGATCCGCGAGGTCGACGACCACCCGATCGGCGCCGGCGAGCCCGGCCCGGTCACCCGCGCCGTCCAGGCCGCGTTCGAGGACGCCCTGCACGGGCGCAGCGACCGCTACGCCCACTGGCTGGACCCGGTCCCCGCGCACCACTTCTCCAAGGTCGCTGCTCCCTGATGGGAGCCGGTCGGCGAATTCGCTAGCGACGCGTCGCGCGCCTCGTGCGCGTCGCGTGTCGCTGCCCCGCGAGCTCACCGACCCTGCTACCCGAAGGACACCAGCAATGACGACCAAGATCCAGACCTACGACGCCACCCTGCGCGACGGCATGCAGGGCGAGGGCATGTCGCTGACCGCCGCCGAGAAGGTGCGCGTCGTCCACAAGCTCGACGAGCTGGGGATCGACCTGATCGAGGCCGGCTTCCCGGCGTCCAACCCCAAGGAGCTCGAGCTCTTCGCGCTGCTGGAGCGCGAGCAGCTGGCCCACGCGCAGATCGTCGCCTTCGGCATGACGCGCCGGCGCGACGTCGAGGCCGCCGACGACCCGGCGCTGCGGATCCTGGCCGAGTGCTTCGCCTCGGTCTGCACGATCGTCGGCAAGACCTGGCGGCTGCACCTCGAGAAGGTCGTGCGCGTCACCGCCGAGGAGAACCTCGAGCTGATCGCCGACTCGGTGGCCTTCCTGGCCGGCGCGGGCAAGCGCGTCATCTACGACGCCGAGCACTTCTTCGACGGCTATCGCGACGACCCCGAGTACTCGGTGCGCTGCCTGCGCGCCGCGACCGGCGCGGGCGCCGAGCGCATCGTGCTGTGCGACACCAACGGCTCGTCGCTGCCCCACCAGATCGCCGACGCGGTGCGCGCCGTGCGGGCGGAGCTGGCCGACGACGTCGCGCTGGGCATCCACTGCCACAACGACCTCGAGTGCGGCGTGGCCAACACGCTGGCGGCGGTCGCCGAGGGCGCGACGCAGGTGCAGGGCACGATGAACGGCATCGGCGAGCGCACGGGCAACGCCAACCTGGTGGCCATCGTCGCCAACCTCGAGCTGCGCCTCGGCCACGAGCTGCTCGGCCCCGGGCGGATGGCCAAGCTGACCGAGACCGCGCACTTCGTCGACGAGCTGCTCAACCGCAACCCGGACCCGCGCGCGGCGTGGGTCGGGCGCAGCGCCTTCGCCCACAAGGGCGGCCTGCACGTCGCGGGCATCCGCGCCGACGCGGCGACCTTCGAGCACTCCGACCCGGCCGTCGTCGGCAACGAGCGCGAGCTGCTGGTCAGCGAGCTGGCGGGCAAGCACACCGTGCTGGAGAAGGCCGAGGCCGCGGGCCTGACGCTGGACGACGCGGGCGCCGCGCGGGTGATCGAGCGCGTCAAGGAGCTCGAGCACCAGGGCTACCAGTTCGAGGCGGCCGACGGCTCGTTCGAGCTGCTGCTGCGCCAGGAGTCGGGGGAGTACGAGCCGCTGTTCCGCATGGTGTCCTGGCGCGTGATCGTCGAGCAGCGCGCCGACGGCAAGGTCGAGACCGAGGCCACCATCAAGGTCTGGCTGGACGGCGAGCGCTACGTGACGACCGCGGAGGGCAACGGCCCGGTCAACGCGCTGGACGCCGCGCTGCGGGCCGCGATCGTGCAGGTCCATCCGCACCTGGCCGACGTGCAGCTCGTCAACTTCAAGGTGCGCATCCTCGACGAGACGCACGGCACCGACGCGATCACGCGGGTGTTCATCGACGCGTCGGACGGCACGGAGGTCTGGGGCTCGACCGGCGTGCACGAGAACGTCATCGCCGCGTCGTGGCAGGCGCTGGTGGACTCGCTGGAGTTCGCCGAGCAGGGCGATCGGCTCGCCCGGGGGGCTCGCGATCGCTTGCAGAACTCGCCAGAGGCTCCTTCTGCGGGCGGTCTGTCGTGAGCACCGGCGTGGAGGTCATCCCGATCGCCCAGCCGGTCATCGGCGAGGCCGAGGAGCGCGCGGTCCTCGAGGTGCTGCGCTCCGGCCACCTGTCGCTGGGGCCGAAGGTCCCGGAGTTCGAGCGCCGCTTCGCGGACTTCGTCGGCGCGACCACGGCCAGCGCCGTGTCCTCCGGGACGACCGCGCTGCACCTGGCCTACCGCGCGGTCGGCGTGACCGACGGCACCGAGGTCGTCACCTCGCCGTTCTCGTTCGTCGCGACCTCCAACGCGGCGGTCTACGAGCGGGCGCGGCCCGTCTTCGCCGACATCGACCCGGTGACGCTGAACCTCGACCCCGAGGCCGCCGCGGCGGCGATCACAGAGAAGACCTCAGCGGTCGTGCCGGTCCACATCTTCGGCTACCCGGCCGACCTGCCGGCCTTCGAGGCGCTCGGCGTGCCGATCGTCGAGGACGCCGCGCAGGGCCTCGGCGGCGTCCACGCCGACGGGCGGTCGATCGGCGGCCGCGGCCATCCCGCGATCTTCGGGTTCTACCCCAACAAGCAGCTGGCCACGGGCGAGGGCGGGATGATCACGCTCGGCGACGAGGCCATGAAGGTCCGGATCGACTCCGAGCGCAACCAGGGCCGCGCGCCTGACATGGATTGGCTCGACCACGACCGCCTCGGCTTCAACTACCGGCTGAGCGACATCGCCTGCGCGCTCGGCCTGGCCCAGCTCGACCGCCTGCAGGACATGCTCGACGCCCGCGCCCGCGCGGCCGGCTGGTACCGCGAGGCGCTCGCCGACCTCGCCCGCGACCGCGACCTGGCGCTGCCCTGCGAGGACGGCGCGACGGTGCCCGGCGACACCCGGGGCTGGTTCGTCTTCGTCGTCCAGGTCCCGCACGACGGCCCCTCACGCGACGAGGTCATCACCGCGCTGCGCGAGCGCGGCGTGCAGAGCAAGCCCTACCTGCCCGCGATCCACCTGATGTCCTACTACCGCGAGACCTTCGGCTACCGCGAGGGCCAGTTCCCGGTCTGCGAGGACGTCGCGGCGCGATCGCTGGCGCTGCCGTTCTTCCCGGCGATCACGCAGGATCAGGTCAGCCGCGTGGCCGCGACGTTGGCCGACATCCTGGCCTGACGCCGTAGGCCTCGCGGGCGGCCAAGGCCGGCAACCCTCGCGGACATCCTGGCCTGACAGCGCTCCCGCGGCCTGGCACCATCCTGCGCCATGGCGGCAGGCTCGCGGCAGCAGCGCGAACAGGCGGCGCGACGGCGTGCGCGCCGCACCGGCGCGGTCGGCTTCGCCCTGGCGGCGGCGCTGCCGGTCGTCCTCTGGCACCGCACCATCGACGCGATCGCCTCGGAGTTCCACCTCGACGTCCGCTACCTGATCACCGGCTGGGCGCCGTGGGCGCTGATGGCGCTCGGCCTGCTCTGCCTGGCGATCGCCGGCGTGATCGACTGGCGCCAGCGCGACCGCCGCTTCTACGCGCCCGGCTCCGCGGCCTGGGTCGGCTGGGGCCTGTCGCTCTACCTGCTGGGCTTCGCGCTGGCGACGCAGGTCGCGCAGATCGCCGACTCGCTCGGCCGCTCCTAACCGCCGCCGCTCGTAGACTGCGCGGCCACATGTCGCGCTTCGCCGAACCGCAGGACCCGGCCTTCCGGGAGCTGAACACGTCGCTGGGCTTCGACCAGCGGCTGTGGCCCCACGACGTCGCGCAGTCGCGCGCGCACGCCAGGATGCTCGCGGCGCAGGGGATCATCGGCGCCGACGATCGCGACGCGATCCTCGCCGGCCTCGACCAGGTCGAGGGCGAGCTGCGCGACGGCACGTTCCCGTTCGAGGCCGACGACGAGGACATCCACATGGCCGTCGAGCGGCGCCTGACGGCGATCGCCGGGCGCTCGGGCGGCAAGCTGCACACCGCGCGGTCGCGCAACGACCAGGTGGTCACCGACGTCGCGCTGTTCACCCGCGAGGCCGCGCGGTCGGCCCAGGCGCAGCTGAACACCTACATGTCGACGCTCGTCGAGGCCGCCGAGCGCCACCTGGACTGGGCGCTGCCCGGCTACACGCACCTGCAGCGCGCGCAGCCGGTGTACCTCAGCCACCACCTGCTCGCGTGGTTCTGGATGGCCGCGCGCGACCGCGAGCGCTTCGCCGCCGTCGAGGCCGCCTGCGGCGTCATGCCGCTCGGCGCCGGCGCGCTGGCGGGCGTCAACTTCGACACCGACCGCCAGATGGTCGCGCGCGAGCTCGGCTTCACCTCCGTCTCGCCCAACTCCGTCGACGCGGTGGCCAACCGCGACTTCATCCTGGACTACCTCGCCGCCGCCGCCACCTGCGCGACGCACCTCTCGCGCCTGGGCGCCGAGATCGTCCTGTGGTCCTCCAGCGAGTTCGGCTTCCTGGTCCTGCCCGACGCGTGGTCCAGCGGCTCGTCGATCATGCCGCAGAAGAAGAACCCCGACGCGGGCGAGCTGCTGCGCGCCAAGGCCCCGCGCATCGTCGGCCACCTGCAGGCGCTGCACGGCGTGATGCACGCCCTGCCGCTGACCTACAACAAGGACCTGCAGGAGGACAAGGAACACCTCTTCGACAGCGTCGACACGCTGCGCCTGTGCCTCGCCGCCGCGACGGGGATGGTCGCCGGCGCGCGCTTCGACCGCGAGCGCATGAGCGCGGCGGCCTCCGACGAGCTGATCGCCGCCACCGACCTCGCCGACCTGCTGGTCAAGCAGGGCACGCCGTTTCGCGAGTCCCACGGCGTGATCGCCGGGCTGGTCCGCGAGGCGGTCGAGTCCGGCCGCTCGCTGGCCGACGTCGCCGTGCCCGCGCTCGGCGAGGACGCCCGCGCGGTGCTGGCGCAGTCCTCCTGGCTGGAGTCCAAGGCCTCGGAGGGCGGCACCGCGCTGGCCCGCGTGCGCGAGCAGCTCGAGCACGCGCACGCGCTGCTCGCCGCCGGTTCGTGAGCCTGCCGCCGTCCTTCTATGACCGGCCGGTCCTGGAGGTGTCCCAGGACCTCGTCGGCTGCGTTGTCGAGCATGACGGCTGCGCGGGCGTGATCGTCGAGACCGAGGCCTACCACCACTCCGAGCCGGCCAGCCACGCCTACGTCGGGCTGACCGCGCGCACGTCGGTCCTGTTCAGCGACCCGGGCAAGGCCTACATCTACCGCTCCTACGGGATCCACGCGCTGCTCAACGCCGTGTGCGAGCACCGCGAGGTGGGCGCCGCCGTGCTGATCCGGGCGCTGGAGCCGATCGAGGGCCTCGCGCGGATGCACGCGCGGCGCGGCGTCATCCGCGAGGTCGACCTCTGCAACGGCCCCGGCAAGCTGACCCAGGCCCTCGGGATCGACCTCGACCTCAACGACACCAACCTCTACGAGGGCCCGATCCTCATCCACCCGCGCGAGGACGGCTGGCGCTCACCCGAGCTCATCGCGAGCCCGCGCATCGGGATCACCAAGGCGGTGGACCTGCCCTGGCGGTTCAGCGCGGCAGGCAGCCGCAGCGTCTCGAGACCCTGGCCTTCCGGCCTGCGCGAGACGCTTTCCGCGCGGCCTCGCCGCGCCTGACGGCCGCCACCGGCTTGGAGGGCTGGCGCCCACCGGCGCTCGCCGGCGACCGTCAGCCACGACGATCCGGGGCGGAAAGCGCCCCGCGCCCTTAGCCCGCGGCGGTGGGGCGCCCCGCGGGCGCCCTTAGCCCGCGCCGGTGCCGCCGACCGCGGCGCCGGTCCCGCCGGTGCCGCC
>JAOPZD010000665.1 GCA_025964295.1 Conexibacter sp. | reverse complement strand
GCTCGCCCCAGCTGCGGCGCGTCGCCGAGCGGCTGCGGGCCAGGCTCCCCGGCGGCGCGTTCGAGGACGTGCCGGGGAACCCCGGCCTGCGCAACATCGTCGGCGGCCTCCCCGGCACCGCGCCGGCCATCGTCCTCGGCGCCCACTACGACACGGAGTACCACCCCAAGGGCTTCGTCGGCGCCAACGACGCCGCCGCCGCGGTCGGCGCGGTGATCGAGGTCGCCCGTGCGCTGCGCCACGCCCAACGGCCGGCCGGTGCGCCCGCCATCCGCTTCGTCCTCTTCGACGGCGAGGAGGAGCCGTTCCCGACCGACGACTTCTACGCCGACGCGCTGCGCGGGTCCAAGGCCTACGTCAACGCCCATCCGGGCGCGACGCGCGCGATGCTGCTGCTCGACTACATCGGCAACCGCGGCGTCCGCCTCCCGCGCGAGGGCTCCTCGTCGGCGTCGCTGTGGCGCGACGTGCGCGCGGCGGCGCGGCGCGTCGGGGTCGGCGCGGTCTTCCCGCCGGCCGTCGAGACCGCCATCACCGACGACCACGCGCCGTTCCTGCGCGCCGGCGTCCCGGCCGCCGACCTCATCGACTGGGCCTACCCGGTCAAGGACACCATCCGCGACACCTACGACCAGCTCGACCCGCGCGCGATCGACGCGGTGGGGGAGACGGTGGTCGCGCTCCTGCGCGCGTGGCCCTAGGGCGTCGCGCCGACGACGACGCGGTCGCGCCCGCCGGCCTTGGCCTGGTAGAGCGCCTGGTCGGCCGCGTCGATCAGCGTCCGCGGCGCGTCGGTCCCGTCGGACGACGCGACGCCCGCCGAGAACGTCACGCCGTCGGGCAGCGACCCGCGCAGCCGCTCGATCAGCGCCGCGGCGCCCTCGGCGTCGCAGCCGGGCAGCAGCAGCGCGAACTCCTCGCCGCCCCACCGGGCCAGCACGTCGGTCGCGCGCAGGCTCGTCTGCCACGTCGCGGCCGCCGCGCGCAGCAGGCGGTCGCCGGCCAGGTGGCCTCGCGCGTCGTTGTAGCGCTTGAAGAAGTCGAGGTCGAGCATCGCCACCGACACCGGCTTGGCGTGCCGGACGGCGACGGCCAGCTCGTGGGTCAGCAGCTCGTCCCACGCCCGGCGGTTGGGCAGGCCGGTCAGCTCGTCGGTGCGCGTCAGCTCGTCCAGGCGGCCGAGCAGGTCGGCGCGCTGCATCGCCAGCGCGGCCTCGCCGGCCAGCACGCCGATCATCATGACGTCGCCCTCGGGGATCTCGGCGCGGGCGTGGGGCCAGGAGATCGCCAGCGCGCCGCGGACGCCGTGGGCGTCGGAGATCGGGTGGAAGAGCACCGACGCGGCGCCCAGCAGCTCGATGATCCGGCGGTCGCAGTGCGGGCTGGTCAGCGCGTCGGCGACGAACAGCGGCCGGCCCGTGCGCATGACCACGTGGGCGCCGTGCTCGGTCTGGTCGGCGGCGACGCGGTAGGGCGTCGTCGCCTCCGGCCGGGTCGCGGTCGTCGTCAGCTCGCCCTCGTGGCCGACCTCCCAGAGGCTGACCGCGTGCGCGCCGTCGGTCAGCGCGAGCGCCGTGCGGCAGATCGTCGGGCGGGCCTCGAGCGGGTCGCAGTGCCCGATCTCGCGGATGACGTCGGTGATCGTCGCCAGCTGCTCGGCGTGGCGGCGCTGGCCGTCCTCGTGGGCGCGCAGGTCGGTGACGTCGCGGACGGTGTTCAGGAAGCTGCGGCTGTCGTCGCCGAGGTCGGTCAGCACGGCGGAGATCACCGCCGGGAAGCGGGTGCCGTCGGCGCGGACCAGCTCGATGTCGAACGAGCCGCCGCCGGCGGCGACGACCTTGTCCAGCAGCGCGGAGTTGGCCTCCTCGGACTCCGGCGGCCAGAACGGGAACGGCGCGCGGCTGCCCAGCAGCGCCGGCGCGGTGAAGCCGGTGATCGCGCACAGCGCCGGGTTGACCTGGACGATCGTGCCGTCGCGCGTCAACGCGAAGCCCTCCGACATCGCCGCGAGGATCGCCGCGGAGCGCTCGCCCTCGGCGCGCACGTGGTCGACGAGCGCCATGACCGCGAAGCCCACGCCCGCGGAGATGACGATCATCAGCGCGCCGCCGCGCCAGGCGTTGGACGGGTACTGCGGGCCGGGCGCGATGATCACCGGCAGGAAGTAGACGGCCGCGACGCCGACGAGCACGAGCAGCAGCTCGGCGCGGCGTCGCTCGAGCGCCGCCCACATCACGGGCAGGAAGATGAGCGGCCCGAACCCGGCGTTGGCGCCCACGCCGTCGCGCAGCAGCGCGACCGCGCCGAGCAGGGCCAGGAGGCTGAGCAGCGTCGTGCTGCGGCGCTCCTGGCCGCCCGCCGCGGCGGTCATCCCGATGCCGGCGGCGATCAGCAGCGCCAGCGCGCAGCCGACCTCGGGCCAGTCCACGCGATCGTCCGCGGGGAGCAGCACGAGGACCACCACCAAGCAGGAGGCGAAGGGCAAGACGAGCCGGCGGACGGAACGCGACAAGGCAGACAGGATCTCTCTGAGGTTCGCGTCCGGACCCTGACCGGACGATTGCCCCGGGTGATCGGCCCCGGATGGGCCTCCCTGTAGTGGGAACGCGCCCGTTTTCCGATGTCACCCCCTGGATGGGTGGGGCGCTCAGATGGGTAGGAGCCCCGCATGAGCCAGCGAGCCCGCCCCCCGTTCCGCGCCGACCACGTCGGCAGCCTGCTGCGCCCGCCGTCGCTGCTGGAGGCCCGCGCGGAGCACGCCGCGGGGCGCATCGACGACGCGGAGCTGCGCGCCCGCGAGGACGACGCGATCCGGGAGGTCGTCGCCATGCAGAAGGACGTCGGGCTGCGCTCGGCGACCGACGGCGAGCTCCGCCGCGCCTCCTGGCACATGGACTTCATCTACCAGCTCGACGGCATCACCAAGGCGCCCGGCGACCTCAAGGTCCAGTTCCACAACGCCGAGGGCGACATCGAGTTCACGCCCGCGGCGATGCAGATCGACGGGCGCCTCGGCGTCAGCGAGACGATCTTCGGCGACGACTTCGCGTTCCTGCGCGAGACGGTCGGCGACGTCGACGGCGGCGCGACGCCCAAGCTGACGATCCCGTCGCCGTCGATGGTCCACTACCGCGGCGGGCGCGCGTCGATCGACGAGTCCGTCTATCCCGACCTCGACGAGTTCTGGGCCGACCTGACCGGCGCCTACGCCGAGGAGGTCCGGCGCCTCGGCGACGCCGGCTGCACCTACCTGCAGTTCGACGACACGTCGCTGGCCTACCTCAACGACCCCGAGCAGCGCAAGCACGTCGAGGCGATCGGCGGCGACGGCGAGCACCAGCACGAGGCCAACATCAAGCACATCAACGAGGCGCTGAGCGCCCGCCCCGAGGGCATGGCGGTGACCACGCACATGTGCCGCGGCAACTTCCGCTCGTCGTGGGTGGCCGAGGGCGGCTACGACTTCGTCGCCGAGGCGCTGTTCAACGACCTCGAGGTCGACGGGTTCTTCATGGAGTGGGACGACGCCCGCAGCGGCGGCTTCGAGCCGCTGCGGTTCGTCCCCAAGGGCAAGGTCGTCGTCCTCGGCCTCGTCACGACCAAGCGCGGGGAGCTCGAGTCGGCCGACGACCTCAAGCGCCGCATCGAGGAGGCGTCGCAGCACGTCGACCTCGATCAGCTGTGCCTCTCGCCGCAGTGCGGGTTCTCCTCGACGGTCGAGGGCAACGCCCTGACCTATGAGCAGGAGGTCGCCAAGCTGCGCCGCGTGGTCGAGGTCGCGCAGGACGTCTGGGGCTCCTGAAACCCTGCGTACTTGCCGCAGCGAACCTGCAGAAAGTCGTCCACGTTCGCTGAATAACCTCAAAGTGGACGCGCACGGTCCGATCAGGGCGGGGGAGCATGCGTCCTACGTCGACATCCCCTGCCGTCTCGCCCGCGGTCGGCCCGGTCGCCCGGCGACCGTGGCTGGACCACTGGCTCGAGAGCTGCCGCGACCTCGCCGAGCTGAAGGCGTCCCACCCGATGGTGGACGCCGTCATCGACGAGATCGACGGCCGCATGATCCGCGTCGGCGACCAGTGGCTCGCCGACTTCGCGTCGTGCAACTACCTCGGCTTCGACCTCGATCGCGAGATCATCGACGCCATCCCGGCCTACCTGGACGCCTGGGGGACGCATCCGAGCTGGTCGCGCCTGCTGGGCAGCCCGGTCCTCTACGAGCAGATCGAGGAGAAGCTGACCGCGCTCCTCGGCGCCGAGGACTCGCTCGTCCTGCCGACGATCACCCACATCCACCTGTCGGTGATCCCGCTGCTGGCCGCCTCGGGGACGATCTTCCTCGACGCTCGCGCCCACAAGACGATCTACGACGGCTGCCAGGCCGCCCGCGCCCGCGGCGCCGCCGTCCGGCGCTTCCGCTTCGAGGACCCCGACCACCTCGACGAGCTGCTGTCCGCCGAGCGCGACCCGACGCGCCTGGTCTGCATGGACGGCGTCAACTCGATGACCGGCAACCCGCCGGACCTGCCCGCCTTCGCGGCCGTCTGCCGCAAGCACAACGCGCTGCTCTACGTCGACGACGCGCACGGCTTCGGCGTCATCGGCGAGCGCGGCGACGGCGTGACCAACCCCTACGGGGCGCGCGGCAACTCGATCGTCCGGCACTTCGGCGAGTCCTACGACAACCTGATCCTCGTCGGCGGCTTCTCCAAGTCCTACAGCTCGCTGCTGGCGTTCATCGCCTGCCCGACGCCGGTCAAGGACCTGCTGAAGGTCGCGGCGCCGCCGTACCTCTACTCGGGTCCCTCGCCGGTCGCCTCGCTGGCGACGGTGCTCGCGGGCCTCGAGGTCAACGAGAAGCGCGGCGACGCGCTGCGCGACGAGCTCGAGCGCCTCACGCGCCGCACGCTCGACGGGCTCGAGCGGCTCGACGTCCACACGCCCAACCGCTCCGGCCTGCCGATCATCGAGATCCCGCTGCGCCATCACGACCAGATCGACTCGGTCGGCCGCTTCCTCTTCGAGCGCGGCGTCTACGTGACGCTCGCCGCCTACCCGCTCGTCCCCAAGGACGAGGTCGGGTTCCGCGTGCAGCTGACCGCGGCCAACACCGACGCCGAGGTCGACACGCTGCTCGTCGCGCTGGAGGAGCTGGCGGCGCGCGGGGTGCTGCGACCGGCCGGCGAGCTGCCCATCCCGGTCCGGAGCGCCGCATGATCACCCTCGACATGGTGCGGCGGTGGGCCTGGGTCCCGTACCTGGCCTGCGCCGCCGTCCTCGCCGCCCTCTACATGACGACGGCGCCGTTCAAGGGCAACTCCTACGTCATGTTCACGCTCGGGCTGGCGCCCGTCATCGCGATCCTCTGCGCCATCCGGCTGCACCAGCCCGAGGCCAAGGCCCCGTGGTACTGGTTCGCGGCCGGCTTCCTGCTCTTCTGGCTCGGCGACCTGTACACCTACAGCTACCCGAAGCTGACGCACCACGAGACGCCGTTCCCGTCGCTGGGCGACGCCTCCTACATCGCGGTCTACCCGGTGCTGATGGTCGGCCTGTGGCTGATCGTCAAGCGCCGCGCGGCGCGGTCGACCGACCGCGGCACGATCGACGCGGCGATCCTCACCATCGGCCTCGCCGTCCCGCAGTGGATCGCGCTGATGGCGCCCAACCTGCACGAGGAGACGCTGACGACGGCGGGCAAGCTCGTCTCGGTCGCCTACCCGCTCGGCGACGTCATCCTTCTCGCCGCCGCGCTGCGCCTCGCGCTCGACGGCGGCAAGCGCGGCGTCGCGTTCAACTTCATGTCCTCGGCGATCGCGCTGCTGCTCGTCACGGACTTCGTGTACGGGTTGAAGCTGCTCGACGGCACCTACACCGGTCAGCTCTGGCTCGACGCCGGCTGGATCGGCTTCTACGTCCTGTGGGGCGCCGCGGCGCTGCACCCGTCGATGAAGATCCTCGACCACGGCCGCCCGGCGCGCTCGGCGCTGACCCGCTGGCGCCTGGCGCTGCTGAGCGTCGCGTCGCTGATGGCCCCCGCGGTCGAGCTGACCCATGACGTCCAGCGCGGCGACACCGACATGGCCGTCGTCACCAGCGCGGCGATCGTCCTCTTCGGCCTGGTCGTCGTCCGGATGGCCGGCCTGATGCGCAACCAGGAGCGCTCGATGGACCGCGAGCGCGCCCTCGGCCGCGCCGGCGCCGCGCTCGTCGCGGCCGGCACCCGCGAGGAGCTCGACGTCGTCGCCATCGCCGCCGCCCGCGAGCTGGCCGGCGAGGACGCCGACGTCGTCCTGCACGACGCCGACACCTTCACGGCCGTCGACCGCCTTGCGGCCAACAACCACTCCAGCCTGGTCGTCGAGCTCGACCCGCGTGAGGGCGCCGCGTCGGTGCTCGTCGTGGCCGGCCCGTCGGTCGCCGAGCGCGCGGTGCGCGAGGTGCTCGCCGCGCTGGGCACGCAGGTCGTGCTCGCCTTCGAGCGCGCCGCGCTGACCGAGGAGCTCGTGCGCCGCCAGAGCGAGGCCCGCTTCGCCTCGCTGGTCCAGCACTCGTCCGACCTCATCACCGTGCTCGCGCCCGACGCGACGATCGCCTACCAGTCGCCGGCGATCGAGCGGGTGCTCGGGTGGACGCCCGAGGACGTCGTGGGCCGCCGCATCGACGAGCTGATGGAGCAGGGCGAGGGCGGCCGGCTGCTGCGCCTGATCGCCGACGGCGTCGACGCGCCGGTCGCGTCGCAGACGCTCGAGACGACGCTGGCCCACAAGGACGGGACCACGCGCCAGTTCGAGGTGCTCTTCACCAACCTGACCGCCGACCCGGCCGTCGGCGGCATCGTGCTCAACTCGCGCGACATCAGCGAGCGCAAGGCGTTCGAGCGCCAGCTCGCCCACCAGGCCTTCCACGACCCGGTCACCGGGCTGCCCAACCGCGCGCTGTTCGTCGAGCGCGTCCGCCACGCGCTGGCCCGCAGCCGCCGCGAGGCCCGGGGCATCGGCATCATCTTCATCGACCTCGACGACTTCAAGATCATCAACGACTCCCTCGGCCACGCCGCGGGCGACGAGGTGCTCAAGCAGGTCGCGCAGCGGCTGGCCCTGTCGATCCGCGCCAGCGACACCGCGGCACGCTTCGGCGGCGACGAGTTCGCCGTCCTGCTCGAGGACATCGAGGGCGTCCAGGAGGCGGCCGACGCCGCCGAGCGCATCATGGAGTCGGTCGGCACGCCGCTGGCCGCCGCCCACAAGGAGCTCGCGCTGCGCTGCTCGCTGGGCATCGCGATCGCGGCCGAGGACGGCACCGCCGACGCCGACGAGCTGATCCGCGACGCCGACGCCGCGATGTACATCGCCAAGCGCGACGGCAAGGGCGGCTACCGCCTCTTCGAGCCCGAGATGCACGAGGGCGTCCTGCAGCGCCTGGAGCTGCGCACCGACCTGCAGCGCGCGCTGGCCACCGACCAGCTCGAGCTCTTCTACCAGCCGGTGATCCGGCTGGAGGACGGGACGATCAGCGGCGTCGAGGCCCTGCTGCGCTGGAACCACCCCGAGCGCGGCATGGTCGGCCCCGACCAGTTCATCCCGCTGGCCGAGGAGACCGGCCTGATCGTGCCGATCGGCCGCTGGGTCCTGCGCGAGGGCTGCCGCGAGGGCCGCCGCCTGATGGAGAGCCTGCCGACCGACCGGCCCGTGTCGCTGGCGATCAACCTGTCCTTGAAGCAGCTGCAGCACTCCGACGTCGTCGCCGACGTGCGCGAGGCGCTGGAGGAGTCCGGCCTGCCGCCGGCGCAGCTGACGCTGGAGATCACCGAGAGCGTCCTGATGGCCGACACCGACCTGGCCGTCCAGCGCCTGGCCGAGCTCAAGGCCCTGGGGATCAAGCTCGCGCTCGACGACTTCGGCACCGGCTACTCGTCGCTGAGCTACCTGTCGAAGTTCCCGGTCGACGTGCTTAAGATGGACCGCTCGTTCCTGCGCGAGGGCGCCTCGCCGCAGACGACAGACCTGGCCAACGCGGTCGTCGCGCTGGGCTCGACGCTGTCGCTCGAGGTCGTCGCCGAAGGCATCGAGCTTCCCGAGCAGTGGAAGACGCTGCGCGACCTCGGCTGCGAGCTCGGCCAGGGCTTCTACTTCGCGCGGCCGATGAACGCCGAGGCCGCTCGGATCTTCCTCGCCGAAGGTCGCGCCGGGGAGCTCCTCACCGGCCTGCCCTCCGGCGACGATGCACCATAGCTACGAGGGACTGGACGGCAGCGGGCTGGGGTCCGCGCCGGTCGCCGGCGCCGGGTCGCTCCTGACGCCGCTGGGCGACCGCGACTTCCGGCTGCTGTGGACGGGCGCGACGGCGTCGCTGCTGGGCGACGGCGCGTTCCTGGTGGCCTTGGCCTGGCAGGTGTACACCATGTCCGGGGGGCCGGCCGGGATGTCGCTGGTCGGCATCGCGATGACCGTCCCGACGATCGCGTTCCTGCTGATCGGCGGCGTGGCGAGCGATCGCCTGGAGCGCCGCTGGCTGCTGGTCGGCGCCGACCTGCTGCGGGCCGTGGCCGTCTCGCTGCTGGCCGGGCTGACGATCGGCGGGCAGATCGAGCTGTGGCACGTGGTTGTGCTGGCCGCGGTGTACGGCACGGGCAGCGCGTTCCACGCGCCGGCGTTCGACGCGCTGGTGCCCGAGATCCTCAGCGGGGAGCGGCTGACGCAGGCCAACGCGCTGGACCAGCTCGTGCGCCCGCTGGCGCTGCGGCTGGCCGGGCCGGCGGTGGGCGGCGTCCTGGTCGGGGTCGCAGGGCCAGGCGGCGTGTTCCTGCTGGACTGCGCGACGTTCCTGATGGCCGCGGGCACCGTGCTGCTGATGGCGCCCGCGCGCGGCGACCGGGCGGTGGCCGAGGGCGGGTCGTTGTTGGTGGACCTGCGCGACGGCTGGCGCTTCGTCCGCTCCCATGCGTGGCTGTGGGCGACGTTCGTCAGCGCGGCGATCGCCTACCTGCTGTTCATGGGCCCGGTCGAGGTGCTGCTGCCGTGGGTCGTCAAGGAGGGCATGGGCGGCTCGGCGTTCGACCTGGGGCTGGTGTTCGCCGCCGGCGGCCTGGCGTCGATGCTGTGCGCCGTGCTGCTGGGGCGCTTCGGCCTGCCCCGCCGGGGTATCACCTTCATGTTGATCGCCTGGACGCTGGCGACGTTGGCCGTTGCCGGCTACGGCGCCGCCTCGGCGATCTGGCAGCTCATGCTCGCCAGCGCGCTCTTCAACGGCCTGGAGACCGCGGGCACGATCGTGTGGGCGACGACCAAGCAGCGCCACGTGCCGGCGGCCCTGCTCGGGCGGGTGTCGTCGCTGGACTGGCTGATCTCCGTCGGCCTGCTGCCGCTGTCCTTCGCGCTGACCGGCCCGGTGTCCGGCGCCATCGGCGCCCAGGCGACGCTGATCGGCGCCGGCCTCCTCGGCGCGATCGTGACGCTCGCCGCCCTCTACGTCCCGGGCATGCGAACCCTCGACGACCGCGCCGACCGCGCCCACCACCGCCGCCGCGTGGTCGACGAGCGCCTGCGCGAGCTCGCGGCGTAGGCGGCGGCGCGGCGTAGCGCTACGGTTCGCCCATGCCCACCGTCCACACGTTGTTGGTGTTCTCGCTCGTGGCCGTCGTCTTCGTGGCGATCCCCGGACCGAGCAACCTGTTCGTCGTCGCCCAGGGGCTTCGCAACGGGCCGAGGGCGGCGGTCGCGGGCGCGGCGGGGTGCGCGAGCGGCGCGCTGACGTACGTCACTGCCACGGCCGCGGGCCTGTCGGCGGTGATCGCGTCGTCGAGCACCGCGTTCGCGGTGCTGCACTACGCCGGCGCCGCGTACCTGTGCTGGCTCGGCATCGTGGCGCTGCGCTCGCGCGACCGGACCGGCGGCGAGCAGGCGGTCGCGCGGTCGCCGTGGCGCTCCTACCGGCAGGGCCTGGTCGTCGAGCTGGGCAACCCGAAGGTCGCGCTGTTCTTCCTGGCGCTGTTCCCGCAGTTCCTGCACCACGGCGCCGGGCCGGCGGCGACGCAGGTGCTGGTCCTCGGCGCGGTGTTCGTCGGCGTCGGCTTCGCCTCGGACTCCCTCTACGCGCTCGCGTCCGGGCGGATCGGCCGGTGGCAGCGCACCCGCGTGGAGCGCGCGACGGGCGTCGTCTACCTCGGCCTCGGCGGCTGGGCGGCCGCGACGGGCGGCGGCGCGCGCTGATGGGCGTCAAGCGCATCGTCGCCGACCTCCACGCCGAGGAGCCGGCCGCGGGCCGCGCCTTCTACGAGGATGTCCTCGGCCTCGATCTGGTGATGGACCTCGGCTGGATCGTCACCTACGCCGCGCCCGGCAACCCGGCGGCGCAGCTGAGCGTGATGCGCGAGGACGCCACCGCGCCGGTGCTGCCCGACGTCTCGGTCGAGGTCGACGACGTCGACGCCGCCCACGCCGCCGCGATCGGCGCCGGCCACGAGATCGTCCACCCGCTGACCGACGAGCCGTGGGGCGTGCGGCGCTTCTTCGTCCGCGAGCCGGGCGGCGGCAAGGTCATCAACGTGCTCGGACATCGCCGATGAGTCCGGCGGCGCCGCGCCGTCCATAGGACATGTTCCAGAACACGAAGGCCTTCAGCGGCTTCGCCGTCCCCGACGTCGAGGCGGCCCGCCGGTTCTACGGCGACACGCTCGGGATCCAGACGTCGGTCGAGCACGGGATGCTGACCCTGCACCTCGACGGCGGTGCGCGGCCCACGCTCGCCTACCCCAAGCCCGACCACACGCCGGCCGACTACACGATCCTCAACTTCCCGGTCGACGACGTCGGCGCCGCCGTCGCCGAGCTCGCCACCCGCGGCGTGGCGGTGGAGCGCTACGAGGGCATGCCCCAGGACGAGGACGGCGTCATGCGCGGCAACGGCCCCGACATCGCCTGGTTCAAGGACCCGGGCGGCAACGTGCTGTCGGTGCTCAAGGCCGACTAGCCGCTAGGCCTCGTCGGCCCAGTCCGGCGCCGTCCGCTCGTCGATGGTGAGCAGGAGGCGCTGGAGGGTCCGGCGGTCGCGGGCCGAGAGCCCGCTGAGCAGGCGCTCCTCGACGGAGCGGACGGCGGCGTCGGCGGCGTCGCGGCGGTCGCGGCCGGCGGCGGTGATCGTGACGATGTGCCGGCGGCGGTCGGTCTCGTCGCGCGTGCGCTCGAGCAGGCCGCCGGCCTCCAGGCGGTTGAGCATCGTCACGAGGTTGCTCGGGTCGACGGAGAGCTGCTCGCACAGCTGCTGCTGGCTCAGCGGGCCGGAGGCGCGGAGCCGGAGCAGGATCTCGGCCTCGCGGCCGTTGACGCCGACCGGCGCCAGCGCCTCGGTGATCCAGCGGCGGGCGACGATCCCGACCTTGTTCAACAGGAACCCCGGCTGGCTGAACCGCGTCTCGGGCGTGAGCCGGCGCTCGGTCATCGGCGCGAGCCTAGGCGATCGTCGCCGTGAGGAGATCATCGGTAGTTGCCGACGATTGACAGGGGACATGCGTTTGCTAATGTCCGCATTGTCGACTGACTTTGTCGACTTTACACCTCCTCCTCATGTCCGCCACCTCTGCCACCACCGTCACCGCCGTCGCCCGGCGCGCCACCGGCGTCGCGATCATCCTCCTGCTGTGGGAGCTGAGCACCGCCGTCTTCGGCCTCTTCGAGCCCAACGTCCTGCCGTCGCCCGAGACCGTCGCAACGACGTTCCGCGAGCTCCTGCGCGACGGCGACCTGCTCGGCCAGATCGCGATCTCGATCCGGCGGGCGGCGCTCGGGGCGCTGCTCGGCGTCTCGGCCGGCGCGACGCTCGGCGCCCTGTCGGGCCTCTGGCGGCGCGGCGAGGACCTGATCGACGCGCCGGTCCAGATGCTCCAGGCGGTGCCGTTCACGGCGATCGTCCCGCTGTTCATCGTGTGGTTCGGGATCGGCGAGCTGCCCAAGATCCTCATCATCGCCTTCGGCGGCGCGTTCCCGATGTACCTGCACGTCTACGGCGCGATCCGCAACGTCGACGTCAAGCTCGTCGAGGCCGCCCGCGTCTTCGGGCTCTCCAAGCCGGCGCTGATCCGCCACGTGATCCTGCCCGCCGCGGCGCAGCCGGCGCTCGTCGCGCTGCGCCAGTCGCTGGCGATCGCCGTCGTCGCGCTCGTCGCCGCCGAGCAGCTCAACGCCTCCAGCGGGATCGGCTTCATCCTCAGCCAGGCGCGCGAGTTCCTGCGGGCCGACATCGTCCTGGTCTGCATCGGGATCTACGCCGCGCTCGGGCTCAGCGGCGACCTCGTCGCCCGCCTCCTCGAACGCCGCCTGCTCGGCTGGCGCCGCACCTACCGGGGCGCCTGATGTCCACCAACTCCGTGACCGTGCACGGCCTGCGCCGCGCCTACGGCGACCGCACCGTCCTGCGCGACCTCGACCTCGACATCGCCCCCGGCGAGTTCGTCGCGCTGCTCGGCAAGACCGGCTGCGGCAAGACCACGCTCCTGCGCGTCCTCGCCGGCCTGGACCCCGCCACGGCCGGGACCGTCGAGGCGCCGGGACGGCCCGCCGTCGTCTTCCAGGAGCCGCGCCTGCTGCCGTGGAAGCGCGTCGCCGAGAACGTCGCGATCGGCCTGCCCGGCTCCGCCGCCCGCACCGCCGCGCGCGCCGCGCTCGCCGAGGTCGGCCTCGCCGACCACGC
>JAOPZD010000645.1 GCA_025964295.1 Conexibacter sp. | reverse complement strand
GGCGGCGCTGCGGGCCGCCGCCGCGCCCGCCGACGAGCACAGCGACACGGTTGGCACCCCGGCACCGGACAGCTCCTCCCGGACGCGCAGCGGCACGCCGTCGTCACCCGCGAGGAGCACCGGTGCGGGGACGTCATGGTCCAGGTCCGGCGCCGGGGGCCGTGTCACTTGGACCGGCATGGTGGCAGCGCCGGGCACCCGCGTCTGCCGACCGCCGGGCGGCAATCCGCTGGCCCATGTGTCGAATGCTGACGGGTCGCGCGGTCAAGCATCGGACCGCGCGGGCCGATGAGGGTGCGTGGTGCTCAGGAGCCGCCTCCAGTCTGGTCCCGAGCTCGCGCACGTCCTGACGACGTGGCGCGCGCGACCGGCCTCCGTCCTCGTCGTGGCCCTCGCGCTGGCCGCGACGACCGCCGTCGTGATCGCCGTCGGCGGGCCGCCGACGCCCACCACGCACCTCTTCTACCTCGAGGTCGTCCTCGCCGCCGTCCTGTGGGGCCCGCGCGCGGGCATCCTCGTCGGCGCGCTCGCCGCCGCGCTGGCCGAGCCGCTCGCGCTGCTGGCGCTGGGCGACGCGGACGCCATCGACGGAGCGTGGCTGCTGCGAGCCGGCGCGATGATGCTCGTCGGCGGGGTCTGCGGCAGCCTCACGCGCTCGCTGCTGGGCCGCGTCGAGGCGCTCGAGACGCTCAACCAGGAGACGATCTTCGCGTTCGTCCGCGCGATCGACGCGCGCGACCCCTACACCGCGCGCCACTCCGAGAAAGTCGCCGGCTACGCCGTGCGGCTGGCCCGCGGGCTGGGCCTGCCGGCCGCCGACTGCCAGCGCATCCACCTCGCCGGGATGCTCCACGACGTCGGCAAGGTCGCGCTGGAGCGCAGCATCCTGCACAAGCCCGGCAAGCTGACCGACGAGGAGTGGCAGCAGGTCCGCGAGCATCCGGCCCAGTCGGCGCACATCATCGGCGCGGTCTCGCGCTTCGCCGAGTACGTCCCCGGCGCCCGCCACCACCACGAGCGCTACGACGGCCGCGGCTACCCCGACGGCCTGGCCGGCAAGGCGATCCCGCTCGACGCCCGGATCCTCGCCGTCGCCGACTCCTACGACGCGATGACCTCGGACCGCTCCTACCGCCCGGCGCTCAGCCACGACGAGGCGATCCGCCGCCTGACCGCCGACGCCGGCACCCAGTTCGACCCCGTCTGCGTGCGCGCCTTCGCCGCGCTGGACCTCGGGGCGGACGGGGCGGCGGTCGGCGTCGACGAGCCGCTGGTCCCGCTGCTGGACCTCTGGGCGCTGCCCGACGTGGTCTGAGTCGCCGCGGCGACCTCCCCCGATCGCGGGATGCCGCCGCGGGTAGGCCGAGCCGATGAACCAGGGAGCGGTGCCCAACGATCCAGAACGCTTCCTCCCCGAGCGCCTCGCGGCGGTCCTGAGCGATCCGGACCGCCTCGACGTCCTGCAGCGCACCGGGCTGCTGGACGCCACGCCGGAGGGGTCCTTCGACCGCTGGGCGGCGCTCGCCGCCCGCGCGCTGCGGACCCCGATCGCGCTCGTCTCGCTCTTCGACGACGAGCGCCAGCACCTCAAGAGCGCGATCGGCCTGCCCGGCGTCGCCGGCGGCGCCGCGCCCGCGGCGCTGGGGATCTGTCGGTACGTGATCTCGGGCGGGACGCCGCTGGCCGTCGACGACACGCGCTCCCATCCGCAGCTGCGCGACCTCGAGGGTCCGCGCCGCGAGGGCCTGGTCGCCTACGCGGGCACGCCGATCCGCGTCGAGGGCCAGCCCGTCGGATCGCTGTGCGTCGCCCAGCCGCAGCCGCGCGCCTGGACGCCCGCGGACCTCGAGCTGCTCGGCGACGTCGCCGACGCGATCTCCTCGGAGGTCGCCCTGCGCGTCGCCGCCTGCGACCTGCGGCGCGCCAACGGCGTCATCGCCGCCCACAACCGCATCCACGAGCTGATCGCCGCCGGCGCGCCGCTGAGCGACGTCCTGCGCGAAGTGGTGCTGAGCATCGAGGACTTCGACGTGCGCCTGCGCGGATCGGTGCTCCTGCTGGACCCGGTCCTGCGCACCGTCCACCACGGCGCGGCGCCGACGCTGCCGGCGTCCTACGTGGCCCAGCTCGAGGGCCTGGTCATCGGCCCGGAGGTCGGGTCGTGCGGCGCGGCGGCCTACCACGGCAAGGAGATCGTGAGCGCCGACCTCGAGACCGACCCGCGCTGGGCGGCCTTCCTGCCGCTGACCCGCGAGCACGGGCTGCGCCACTGCTGGTCGTTCCCGATCCTCGGCGCCGCGGGCGACGTGCTGGGCACGTTCGGGGTCTACGGGACCGAGCCGCGCGAGCCGACCGAGCAGCACCGGCGCTTCCTGCGCGACGCCGCGCAGCTGGCCGGGATCGCGATCGAGCGCCAGCGCGCGACCGAGGAGCTCGTGCACCGCGCCACGCACGACCCGCTGACCGGGCTGCCCAACCGGACGCTGCTCTTCGACCGCCTCACGCACGCGCTGGCGCGCAGCCGCCGCAGCGGCAGGTCGCTGGCGGTGCTCTTCGTCGACCTCGACCGGCTCAAGCTCGTCAACGACACGCTCGGCCACGACGTCGGCGACGAGGTGCTGCGCGACGTCGCCGAGCGGATCGCCGGCGCGGTCCGCCCGGGCGACACCGTGGCGCGCTTCGGCGGCGACGAGTTCGACGTCGTGGCCGAGGACCTCGACGCCGACGGCGCCGTGGCCGTCGCCGACCGCGTCG
>JAOPZD010000635.1 GCA_025964295.1 Conexibacter sp. | reverse complement strand
GCCCGCGCCAAGGCGTACGCCGGGGCATCGAGCCCGGCCAGCGGCCAGGCGAAGCTGGCGACGCCGGCCGCCGTCGACGCCGCCGCCGCGGCCGCGGCCAGCAAGCCGACCGGGCCGTGGGCGCTGCGCCAGCTGCTCGGCCTGGTGCTCGTGCTCGGCGGCGTCGGCCTGATCATCGCCGGCGGCTCGCGCGTGCTCGGCGTCCGCACCGGCCACGCGGCCGCCCAGGTCGGCAAGGCAGCGACGCTCGCCGCGGTGGTCAAGTGAGCGGCTTCGTCGCCGATCCCGGCACCGACTTCGCCGCCGGCGCCACGAAGGAGATCGCCGCGCGCCTCGACGCGCTCGGCAAGCGCCTGGGCGTCGTCATCCACGGCATCAGCGGCGTCCGCACGCCGGGCCACAGCATCGAGGTCGGCGGCTCGGCCAACGACCCGCACACCAAGGGCCAGGCGGCCGACATCGGCGTCGGCGGCGCGCTGCGCGCCAGCGCCGGCCAGCTGACCGACGCGCAGCTGGCCAGCGTCGGCCTCTACCGCCCGTTTCCCGGCGCCGCGGAGATCAACCACGTGCAGATCAAGCCCGGCACCGAAACCAAGTCGTTCCTGTCGACGCTCGGCGGCGTCGCCAAGGCACCGCTCGACGCGCTCAACTGGATCGGCGACCAGGGCACCAAGACCGGCAAGGACGCCAACCAACGGCTGAGCGACGGACTGACCGGCGCCGCGTCTGACCTCGGCGCCGCGGCCGGCTGGGGCGCCGAGCAGGTCGCCCAGCCCGTCGCCGACCGGCTCGTCTCGATGGCCACCGACGCGATCGGCAAGGACCTCCTGCGCTGGACGCTCTACGCCGCGCTGGTCTTCGGCGGCGCCGGCCTCGTGTTCTTCGGCGGCTCGCGCGTGCTCGGCGCCGGCCAAACCACCACCTAATTGTCAGAAAAGGGACTTACTGAAAATGGCCGTTCACGCACGCAAGGACCCTGACCCCAAGCACCCCGGCGCCGACCTCACGGCGCTCGTGCCGGCGCTGCAGAAGATCGGCGACGCCCACGGCGCATTCGCCGCCCACCTGCAGCACCGCGAGAGCTGCGACCCGATCCTCTGCCAGCCGATGGTGCTGACGGCCGCCCAGCCGATCGACACCGACCAGGCCGGGCACCACTCGCGCTCGCTGGCGGTGCTCAACCCCAACGCCCTGACGATCTATTGGGGCATCGGCGGCGCCAGCCCGCAGCCCGGGCAGCGCGCGATCGCGCAGCCGCCCAAGTCGCTGATGGTGCTCCCCGTCCGCGCCCAGGACTTCCAGGTGGGCGCGTCGGCTACCGACCTCGCCGCCGGCGACGCGGTCGTGTTCCTGTGGCGCTATGAGACCCTCGAACGCGCGTTCCTGGGGGCGTCGCTGTGACCGATCTGCGCGCGTTCCCGGCGGCGGCGCTGGCCAGCACCGCGCCGGCGTTCACGCCGCCCGACCTCGATGGCCTCTGGGGATGGTGGGACGCGAGCCAGATCGTCGGCGTCAGCGACGGCGCCGAGGTTGCGCAGTGGAACGATCTGTCGGGCAACGACCGGCACGCGATCGGCGCCGCCGGCGCCCGCCCGCTGCTGCGCGTCGGCGCTCAGAACGCCAAATCGGTCGTGCGGTTCGATGGCGCAAACGACGTGCTCGTGGTCACGCCGGGCGCGGCGCTCGCGCAGCCCTGCACGATCTTCGTCGTCGCGCGCCCGACCCGCGGCGCGTCCGCCGACGAGGGCCTGGTGTCCGGCGCGGCCGGCGGCGTCTGGATCTACGGATGGACCGGCGGCGCGTTCCGGCTGATGTCGAACACCAATTTCGCGTGGAAGGCCGTTGGCAAAAAGGACGGCGCGTTTCACCTGATCGCGGCGACGCTGACCAACGGCGGGACCTCAGAAATCCGGGTGGACAGCACCCTCGCCAACGGAGACGTGCTCTCAGCGACGTCGTTCCCGGCGCTCTACTTCGGCGCCGGCCTCGCCGCGGCAGACAGCTTCCTGGCCGGCGACCTCGCCGAGATCATCGTCTACAACCGTGCGCTGACGGCCGCCGAGCGCCAGCAGGTGGAGGCGTACCTCGCATGAAATGGGCCGTCCGATCCCGACCTGCGCGCCGCGGCTGGACCGTCCGTGCGCGGCCGGCGCGCCGCGGCTGGGGCCTGTTCGCGCGGACGCCGGGATGGTCACGCACCGGCGTGGGCGACCTGGTCGTCGGCTGCAACAACATCAGCGGCTGGGGCGCGGCCTCGGGCGCGCAGTTCGTGGCGCTGGGCGTCAAGCGCGAGCGCCGGGAGGTGGCCTACGACGGCGGTGTGGCGGCCGCGATGGCGACGATTGACGCGTCGATCGCGCAGGGCCTCACGCCGCTCGTGCTCATCAACAGCCCCGACGCGACGCCGCTGTCCGCGATCGACCCTGCGACCTACGCCGCCAACGCCGTGGCGATCATCAAGGCCGTCCGCGCGGCCTACCCGCAGGTGACGCTGTTTGAGGTCATCAACGAGCCCGACCTGAAGGGCAACCCCGCGACCGACTGCAACCCGGCGCGCTACGCCGCGATCTACAAGGCCACCAAGGACGCCGCGGCGGCCGCCGGTCTCGGCGCCGCGGCGCAGCTGCTGTTCTACGTTGCCGGCGACGTCCAGCCGCTCGGCGCCGCCTGGTCGCAGGTACCGCTAGGCGGCGGCTGGCTGGCGCTGGCGCTGCAGGCCGTTCCGTCGCTGCGCATCGACGCGGCGGCCTGCCACCCCTATGGCGCGCTCAACAACTCATCGACCGCGCCCGGAGCTGCCGCGGGATGGATGACGCTGGACGTCCTGCGCCGCGACGCGCTGCGCCAGGGCATCGACGTGCCCTGGTACGTCACCGAATACGGCACGATCGCGCTGACCACCGACGCGCCGGCGCTGGCCGCCCAGCAGGCCGCGGTGACGCGCGTCCTAGACGACGCGCACCGGCTCTATCGCTACGTCGCCGGCGTCTATTGGTTCGTCAGCCGCGACTACGGCGCCGGCAAGGAATGGGGCCTGGCCGACGCCGGCGGCGCGGCCAAGCCCGCGGCGACCACCCTGCAGCAGTGGATCGCGGCCCAGCGGGCGGTGATCGCACGATGATCGGGCTCCCGATCGCCGCGGCGGTCGCCGGCGCCGGCACGATCCTCGCGGCCGCCGGCGATACCGCGATGGGCGCCGGCATGGCCGGCGCCTTCGGCCTGGCCAACACGCTGCTGATCGCCTACCTGGCGCGAGAGCAGCGCAAGACGCGGAAGGTCCTGACGGCGCCGCGGCGGCTGATCTATGACCACGAGGGACGGCCGATCGGCACGATGTTGGACCTCCGCCGCGCCGAGGACTGGCTACCCGCCGAGGCCCTGGCGTCATGAGCTACGTCCTGCCGCTGCAGCTGACGCCGACGACCAAGGCCAAGGCCGCGATCCTGCTGTGCCCGGGCGCTCAGAGCTTCGTGCTGACGATCCGCACCCCGACCAAGGGCACGGCCGGCGCCGAGGCCGGCATCGCCGGGTCGATCTACTACGAACGCGGGATCGGCACCGGCGGCGCGCCGCAGTGGGATGGCACGCCGCGGCTGGTCCCGCCAGGCACGCTGATGCGCTCGCTTCCCGGAGACGCGTTCCGGGTCTGGTCAGCCGCGCCCGACGCGCCGCAGTTCGTCCAGATTGAGGCCGACTGATGGCCGCCGACGCGCTCCCCGGCGGCGGCGGCGGCGACTACTTCGCCCCCGACGCCGGCCAGCGCATCGACGCCCAGGGCCGCGTCACCTACGACTTCACCGGCCACATCCACGCCCAGGGCCTGGACCTCGACGCCAGCCCGCTGACCTACGACTCACCCGTTGATCGCAAGGTCAGCTGGCTCGACGCCCAGCTGGCCACCGTCGCCGAGGTCTTCGGCTACTCCAACCCGACCGACGAGGCCGGCTACGCCGGTTCGAGCGGCGCGATCGTGCGCGCCCGCCTGCAGCCCGGCTACAGCACGGCCCGGGCGCGGCTGGAAGCCACCGACGCCAACGGCGGGCAGCGCGGGATCATCGAGGTAATCAACAACGGCGACATCGGCGACGGTGGCGGCCCCTACTACGTGGCGCGTGTGCTCGACCACCAGGGCAACCAGTACGCGCTGATCGACCGCGACCGCAAGAGCCACTTCGTCTACGCCAGCCACGCCAACCGGATCCTGACGGTGGGCGCGCCGCCGGCGCCGGGCCCGACCGCCGGCACGTGGACGCAGTTCTACCCCGGCCGCTACTTCGTCAAGTGCTCGATGTCGGGCTATTCCAACTCGCTCGGCCTGGTCGCTAACGCCGTCTATATCGACGGCATCGAGGTCTGCCGGGCGCGCTTCTACTTCAACGAGGCCAACGCGCACCGGACGTTCCCCACGGCGCTCGGCTACGTCGACCTGGCCGCCGGCACGCACACCTGGTCCTGGGGCGGCGTCGCGGTCGGCGGCCCCCCCTTTCTCGTCGACGGCAATGACGACATGTCGGTCTCGCTGCACCGCGGCGGCGCCAACCCGCCCGCCGGCGTTCTCTAACCCAACCCCGAAGGGAGCACCACCCATGCCCACGGTCACCAAGAGGAAGGCGCCGGCGCCGTCGCTGGCGATCATGCGCGCCCACGGGATCGTAGATCCCGAGGCCACCGCGGCGGCCGCGGCGAAGAACAACGTCCCGCTGTCGGTGCTGTGCGCGGTGCAGCAGCTCGAGACCGGCGGCGGCCGCAACGTCTACGGCCACGATCCCGTGCGCGCCGGCCAGCAGCTCGGCGGCGTCGTCACGCGCGACAGCTACCGCCGCTACGTCAAGCTGCGCGCGACGCACGGCTGCCAGGGCGTGGGCCCCATGCAGCTGACCTCGGAATGGCTGCAGAACGAGGCCGACCGCCGCGGCGGCTGCTGGGTGCCGTCGCACAACCTCAGCGTCGGCGCCTGGTACCTGGCGCAGCTCCACAGGACCTTCGGCAGCTGGCAGCTGGCCGCCCAGCACTACAACGGCTCGGGGGCCGCCGCGGTCCACTACGGCCAGTCGATGCAGGCGCTGGCCGGCGTCTGGCACGCGCGCTTCATGGACGGCCACCG
>JAOPZD010000586.1 GCA_025964295.1 Conexibacter sp. | reverse complement strand
ATGCCGCTCGTCGCGACCTGGCCGACGGCGGCCTGCAGGCGCTCCCGCTGCTCGCGCCCGACCTGCAGGTCGTCGCCCGGCGCCATGACGACGCAGATCGCCCACGGCTCGCCGTCGTCGTAGACCGGGAAGCGGCAGGCGCGCATCGCGCGGCGCCCGTCGCGGGCCAGGACGGTCTCGCGCGCGTCGAGGTGGCCGTGCGCCTCGAGCACCAGCGCGTCGAGCTCGGCGACGCGATGCGCCACGTCGGCGGGCTGCAGCGCGTTGTCGGTCTTGCCGACCAGGCGCGACGCCTCCAGGCCGACGAGGTCGGCGAACGACGGGTTGACCGCCACGTAGCGGCCCCCCGCGTCGCGGACGCAGGCAGGGAGGGTCGACTCCTGAAGGGCGTCGGCCAGGGGCCCGAGACGCTGCGAGGCTCCCGAGCTGGGGTTGTGGCTGGATCCGTCGGTCATCCTTGACTCGCGTCCTCCATCGACCCCGGAACCCGGTCCATCGGATCCAAGGGGCTCGCCACGGACGAACGTTCGGTCGCCCACAGGTATCCTCCGTGGCCCCCTTAACGTTGAAACCTGGAGCACCAATGGCCGTCGAGACCAGCGTGTACACCGATTCGACCGACGAGCAGAAGGCCATCATCGAGATGGTCCGGCAGTTCGTCGACGAGCAGATCATCCCCAACGCCGAGCACTACGACGGCGCCGACGAGTACCCCGCCCCGATCGTCGACCAGCTCAAGGAGCTGGGGCTCTTCGGCATCACCATCCCGGAGGAGTACGGCGGCCTCGGCCTCGACCTCACGACCTACGTCATGGTCGTCGAGGAGCTCTCGCGCGGCTGGATCTCGATCTCGGGCGTCATCAACACCCACTTCATCGGGTCCTACCTGCTGCTGAAGTACGGCAGCGACGAGCAGAAGTCCAAGTACCTGCCGCGCATGGCGACCGGCGAGATCCGCGCCGCGTTCTCGCTGAGCGAGCCCGAGCTGGGCTCCGACGTCCAGGCGATCAAGACCAACGCCAAGAAGCTGGACGACGGCAAGTACGAGATCAACGGCCAGAAGATGTGGGTCACCAACGGCCTGATGTCGTCGCTGGTCTTCCTGCTCGTCAAGACCGATCCTGACGCCCAGCCCACCCACAAGGGCTTCACCTGCTTCATCACCGAGAAGGAGGCGGGCGTCAGCGAGAACACCGGCGAGTACGCCGGCCTGACCGTGCCGCCCAAGATCAAGAAGATGGGGTACAAGGGCGTCGAGTCGACCGAGCTGGTCTACGACGGCTACAAGTGCCCGGCCGAGAACATCCTCGGCGGCGAGGACGCGGGCCTCAACGCGGGCTTCGCCCAGATGATGGACGCGCTGGAGGTCGGCCGCGCCAACGTCGCCGCCCGCGGCGTCGGCCTCGCGCAGCGCGCGCTGGAGCTCGCGCTGAAGTACTCCCAGGAGCGCAAGACGTTCGGCAAGCCGATCGCCCAGCACCAGGCGATCCAGTTCAAGCTCGCCGACATGGCCACCCAGCTGGACGCCGCCCGCCTGCTGACCCGCCGCGCCGCGATGATGAAGGACGCCGGCCTGCGCTCCGACATGGAGGCCGGCATGGCCAAGCTGTTCGCCTCCGAGGCCGCGCACTTCTGCGCCGAGCAGTGCCTGCGCATCCACGGCGGCTACGGCTACTCCAAGGAGTACGAGATCGAGCGGATCTACCGCGACGCGCCGCTGCTGCTCATCGGCGAGGGCACGTCGGAGATCCAGCGGATGGTCATCGGCAAGAAGCTGCTGCAGCGCCACAAGATCTAGGGGCGGGGTCGTTTCGGGCCCGAAGGAAACCTCGATGGCATCCAGCCCGCGATATGCGCGGGTTGGATGCCATCGATCGCTCAACGCGATCGGCGGCGTCGCTCCTCACGTCCTCGCCGTCATCGCCGAACCACTGCGCGCCGCATCATCACCAACGCTTCGCGCTGGACGCCGCTCGGCGTCGGCGGCGCGGGCGGCGCGCGGACCGCTAACGTCCCGCCCGTGAGCAGCGACGCACCGCAGTTGATCGACCAGGCCGTCCGCGGCGTCCTCGAGGAGGTCCCGGCCCTCAAGCCGCTCAAGCTGGTGGTCGGCATTGACCTCCACGGCCGCGGCGACACGCAGCAGTTCCGCCTGGAGATGCCGGACCTCACCGTGACCAAGGACATCGCCGCCGACGCGCGGGTCCGGATCGAGATGCGCCGCGACTTCTTCAACCTGATGTGCGAGCACGGCGCGAAGGTCGACGACTGGTCCCAGGCCTTCCACGAGGGCCGCGCGAAGGCCACCGGCGTCCAGCAGTACCTGCAGCTGATCCAGCGCGTGGTCGAGAAGCAGCAGGAGCGCGCGCGACTCCGGCGCGCCCACGGCTGAGCCGGCCGCCGCTCAGCCCGCCAGCGCCGGCACCTGCTGCGTGATGCAGTGGGGGCCGCCGCCGCCGAAGGCGTGCACGACGCCCGGGACGCCGATGACCTCCTTGGCGTTGTCGTAGGCGTCGGCGATCCGGGTCAGCGCCTCGGCGTCGAGGTCGGCCTGGCCGGCGATCGGCACGACGACGAAGCGCTCGCCGACGTAGAAGTTCATGTAGGACGCGACGATGCGCTCGCCCTCGACCTCGGCGTAGGCCAAGGGGTCGAAGTCGATGACCTCGAGGCCGGCGGCGATCGCGATCTCACGGTTGCGGACCATGTTGTCGTGGTTGGGGTTGTCGGCCGCCGCGCGCTGGAGCAGGACCCGGCCGGGCGCCACGAACGCGGCGATCAGGTCGACGTGGCCGTCGGTGTCCTTGTCCTCGACCAGACCCTGGCCGAGCCAGACGACGTCGCGCACGCCGAGGTAGTCCCGGAGGTGCCGGGCGATCTCGTCGCGGTCCATCGACGGGTTGCGGTTGGGGTGCAGCAGGCACTGCTCGGTGGTCAGCAGGACGCCCGCGCCGTCGACCGCGATCGACCCGCCCTCGAGGACCAGCGGCGCGCGCACGACCTCCGAGCCGACGTGCTCGGCGAGCAGCCGGCCGATCGCCTGGTCGTTCTCATAGCCCTCGAACTTCTCACCCCACGAGTTGAAGCCGAAGTGCACGCCGACGCGGCGGCTGGGCTCCTCGACGTGGTCGACCACGAAGATCGGGCCGCTGTCGCGCAGCCACGAGTCGTCGACCGGCGCCTGCAGGATCTCCACGTCGCCGTCCAGCGCCGCCCGGGCCTCCTGCGCGTCGGCCGCGTCGCGCGCGACCATCGTCACCGGCTCGAACGCCGCGATCGCGTTGGCCACGCCCGCGCTCTCGGCCTTCGCGGCGCCGAGCTGGCCGCCCCAGAGCTCGCGGCGGCACGGCCAGGCCATCAGCGTCCGCTCATGGGGGGCCCACTCGGGCGGCATCGTCAGTCCGGCGGCGGCGGGGGTCGACATGGCCGCGTGGAGGATGCCAGCTAGCATCGCGCCCATGGGGACGAAGGTGCGGCCGATCAGGTTCCAGAGCGGCCTAATTGACGAGTTGGAGGCGCGCCTGGCACACGACGGCCAGGACCTCTCGCACTTCGTCAACGCTGCGGTCGACCGCGCGCTGCACGGCGACGACGGGCGCGGGCTGCGGCTCGTGCCCGAGCCGGTCGCGATCGGGGAGCTGCGCGACGCGGCCGACGCCTACCGCGCCGCGCTGCTGGAGCGCGACGACCGCCGCGCCCGCGCGCTCGTCGAGGACCTCGTCGCGCGCGGCGCGCCGATCGTCGAGATCTACGGCTCGGTCCTGCGGCCGGCGCTGGAGGAGATCGGCGACCTCTGGTCGCTGGACGAGATCACCGTCGCCGACGAGCACTTCGCCACCGAGGCGACCGCGCAGCTGCTCGGCGTGCTGGCGCCCGACCGGCGCGCCGCGCCGACCCGCGGCCGGCTGGCGGTCGTCACCTCCTCGCCCGACGAGCTGCACGCGCTCGGCGCGCGGATGGTCGCCGACCTGCTGGAGCGGGCGGGCTGGGAGGTCATCGCGCTGGGCGCGGCGGCGCCGGCCGGCGCGCTCGCCGAGCTGGTCGCCACCGAGTGCCCCGACCTCGTCGCGCTGTCGACCGCCACCGTCGGCCGGCTGCCCGGCGTCGAGGAGGCGGTCGCGGCGCTGCACCGCGTCCGGCCGCGGCCGATGATCGCCGTCGGCGGCTCGCTGTACCGCGGGCCGGTCGTCGAGCTGGCGCGCGCCTGGGGAGCCGATCTCGTCACGAGCGACCTCGGCGAGCTGCTCGCCACGCTGCGCACGCGCTTCGAGCCCGCGAGCTGACGGCTAGGCTCGCCATATGAGGCTGCTGCCCCAGGAGCAGGATCGCCTGCTGCTCTTCCTCGCCGCCGAGCTGGCCCGGGCGCGGCGGGCGCGCGGGCTCAAGCTCAACCAGGCCGAGGCGACGGCGCTGGTCGCCGACGCCGTCTGCGAGCTGGCCCGCGACGGGCTGCGCTACGACGCGGTCGTCGCCGGCGCCTACGCGGTGCTGGGGGAGGACGACGTCCTGGAGGGCGTGCGAGACCTGGTGCGGCGCATCGAGGTCGAGGCGGTCTTCCGGGACGGCCGGCACCTCGTGGTCCTCGAGGATCCGCTGGGGGCGGGGCCGGACGCGGGCGCCGGCGACGCCGAGCCCGACGCGCCGTGGCTGGACGCCGCGACCGCGCGGATCGCCGTCGTCAACGAGGGCGCCGTCCCGATCGGCGTGACCAGCCACCTGCACTTCTTCGAGACCAACCCCATGTTGCGCTTCGACCGCGCCGCGGCGTGGGGGATGCGCCTCGCCGTCCCCGCGCGGACGAAGGTGTTCTTCGCCCCGGGCGAGCCGCGCGAGGTCGCGCTGGTCGCGATCGGCGGCGCGCGCGTCGTGCGCGGCCACGGCGAGCTGGTCGACGGACCCCTGGACGAGCCGGGCGCGCGCGACGCCGCGCTGGCCGCCGCGCGCGAGAAGGGCTACCGCGGTGCCTGACCCCTCGCTCTGGCCGACCGGCCCCGTCCGCCTCGGCGACACCACGC
>JAOPZD010000575.1 GCA_025964295.1 Conexibacter sp. | reverse complement strand
AACTTCCTCGTCACGCTCGAGTGGGCCGCCGAGCGCGTCGGCGCGCTCGACCGCGCCGCGCTCGCGCCGCTCGTCCGCGCCACCGTGGAGAACTGGGCGGCCGAGGGCCCCGAGCAGGCCCTCACCGGCCCGATCGCCCGCGGCGACGAGGCCACGGTCACCCGGCAGCGGGCGGCGGTGCACGAGCGCGCCCCCGACCTCGCACCGCTGTTCGACGCGCTCGCCGACGCCACCCGGAAGCTGGCGGCGGCATGAGGACCGTCCGCACCATCGCCGAGCTGCGCGCCGCGTTGTCCGAGCCGCGCCGCGCCGGGCGCACCGTCGCCCTCGTCCCGACGATGGGCTACCTCCACGACGGCCACCTCAGCCTGATCCGCACGGCCCGCGAGCAGGCCGACATGGTCGTCGTCTCGCTGTTCGTCAACCCCGCCCAGTTCGACGACGCCTCCGACCTGCACGCCTATCCCCGCGACGAGCACCGCGACGCCGGCATGGCCCAGGACGCGGGCGCCGACCTGCTCTTCGCCCCGCCGGTCGGCGAGGTCTACCCGCCGGGCTTCACCACCCAGGTCCGCGTCGCCGGCCCGCTGACCGAGACGCTCGAGGGCGCCCACCGCGGCGCCGACCACTTCCACGGCGTGACGACCGTCGTCACCAAGCTGCTCAACATGGTCGGCCCCGACCTGGCGCTCTTCGGCCAGAAGGACGCCCAGCAGGCACTCGTGATCCGGCGCCTGGCGACCGACCTCGACCTCCCGACGCGCATCGAGGTCGCCCCCACCGTCCGCGAGCCCGACGGGCTCGCGCTCTCCAGCCGCAACGTCCGGCTCGACGACGCCGACCGCCGCCGCGCGGTCGCGCTCTCCCGCGCGCTGGACGCCGCGCAGGCGACGCTGGCCGCCGGCACCCGCGACGCGGAGGCGATCTCCACCGCCGCCCGCGCCGCGATGACCCCCTTCGACGTCGAGCCCGAGTACCTCGCGCTCGTCGACCCCGAAGACCTGCGCCCCGTGGGCGTGGTCGACCAGGAGACGCTCCTGGCGGTCGCGGCGCATGTGGGGCCGGTGCGACTCATCGACAACACGATCCTCAACCCCGATACCAACGGGAATGGGAGGCACTGAGCGAGCCATGCAGGTCAACGGCACCGCGGCCCGCCTCCCGCACCACGGCGACGCCACCGTCGCCACGAAGGACACCAACGACATCATCGACGTGGATGCGGCGGTGGCGACCCTCCTCAGCTAGAGGGCGTCAACCGATCAGGTCCACAGGAGGTTGGAAGAGCGACATGTCCACGATGCGCAACATCACCGTCCCGGCCGACGCCTCGCGCCTGCCGATGACGCTCCCGCGGATCGCCGAGAAGAAGCGCCTCGGCGAGCCGCTGGTCATGGTCACCGCCTACGACTACCCGAGCGCGCTCGCGGTCGACAAGGCCCACGTCGACCTCGTCCTCGTCGGCGACAGCGGGGCGATGACCGTCCTCGGCTACCCGTCGACGGTGGCCGTCGAGCTCGACGAGCTGCTCGTCCTGGCCAAGGCCGTGCGCCGCGGCCTGACCACGCCGTTCATGGTCGGCGACCTGCCGTTCGGGTCCTACGAGGTCTCCGACGGGCAGGCCGTGCAGACCGCGTTCCGGTTCGTCAAGGAGGCGGGCTGCGACGCCGTCAAGCTCGAGGGCGGCGGCGAGGTCTCGGTCGCCCGCGCCCGGGCGATCGTCCAGGCCGGCATCCCAGTGATGGGCCACGTCGGCCTGACGCCGCAGACGTCGACCGCGCTGGGCGGCTACCGCGCCCAGGGCCGGACCGCCGAGGCCGCGACCGAGGTCGCCCGCCAGGCGCTCGCGCTGCAGGACGCCGGCTGCTTCAGCGTCGTCTTCGAGGCGATCCCGAGCGCCGTGGCCGAGGCCGTCATGCCGAAGATGGACGCGCTGGTCATCGGCATCGGCGCCGGCCCGGCCACGGATGGGCAGGTCCTGGTCTTCCACGACCTGCTCGGGATCCGCGAGGGCCGCGGCGCCCGCTTCGTGCAGCGCTACGCCGACATCCTCGACGAGATGGTCGCCGGCGTGGCCGCCTACGCCGACGACGTCCGCGCGCACCGCTACCCCCGCCCGGATCACGGCTACTCGATCCCGGACGAGGAGCTCGCGGCATTCCGCCGAGCGCTCCAGGACTCGTGATCGCCGCCGTGGCGGAAAGCCGGGCGGCCTTCAAGGCCGCGTTGGACTCCTGACGACCCAGGGCCACGCGCGTTAACACCGCGTTCACGCGCTACATTGCCGCGCGTGGCCCGTCTGTCCCAGGTCTTCGCCCCGCGCGACCGCGAGTTCTTCGATCTCTTCGAGGAGGCGGGCGGCAACATCGCGCGCGCCGCCGACCTCCTCGACCAGATGCTCAGCAGCTGGCCCGATCGCAAGGGGCTCGCCCGCGACATCCTCATCTGCGAGCAGGAGGGCGACCGGATCACGCACGACATCATCCATCGCCTCAACGCGACGTTCGTCACGCCGATCGACCGCGAGGACATCCTCGTGCTCGCCTCGGCGCTGGACGACATCATCGACTTCACCGAAGAGGTCGCCGACTACATGGGGCTGTACCGCATCGAGGCTCCGATGGAGCAGGCGGTGCGGATGTCCCACATCCTCGTCCAGGCGACCCGCCAGGTCTCCGAGGCGCTCCCGCGCATGCGCGGCTTCCAGGACCTCAGCCACTACACGGTCGAGATCAACCGCCTTGAGAACGACGGCGACCGGGTCGTCCGCGAGGCGATCGCGGCCCTGTTCGACCACGGGATCGACCCCATGGTCGTGATCCGCTGGAAGGACATCTACGAGCGCCTCGAGCAGGCGATCGACGCCTGCGAGCACGTGGCCAACGTGCTCGAAGGCATCGTCATCAAGAACTCCTAGGCCGTCGTGGGCAGCGACATCGTCCTCTACATCGTGGTCGCCACGGCGCTGGCGTTCGACTTCACCAACGGCTTCCACGACACCGCCAACGCGATCGCGACGAGCATCTCGACGCGGGCGCTGTCGCCGCGCGCCGCGGTGATCATGTCGGCGATCCTGAACTTCGTCGGCGCGTTCATCTCGCTTCAGGTGGCCGCGACGGTCGCCAAGGGCATCGTCTCCGCCGACGCGGTGACGCCGACGATCGTCTTCGGCGGCCTGATCGGCGCGATCGCCTGGAACCTCGCGACCTGGTGGTTCGGCCTGCCGTCGTCGTCCTCGCACGCGCTGATCGGCGGGATGGTCGGGTCGGCGTTCGTGGCCAAGGGCGCCGGCGCGATCCAGGGCGACGGCATCGTCGAGAAGGTGATCCTCCCCGCGCTGATCGCGCCGACGCTCGCGTTCGTGGTGGCGGGGCTCTCGATCCTCGTGGCCTACCGCGTCGTCGGGCGCCAGCGACCGGGCGTCGTCAACCGCGGCTATCGCCTGGGCCAGATCATCACCGGCAGCCTGTTCTCGCTCGCGCACGGCACCAACGACGCGCAGAAGACGATGGGCATCATCACGCTCGCGCTGATCGCCCACGGCGACATCGCGGCCGACAACTTCCACGTACCGACCTGGGTCGTGATCTGCTCGGCGACGGCGATCTCGCTCGGGACCTACTCCGGCGGCTGGCGGATCATCCGCACGATGGGCAGCCGGATCATCAAGATGGACCCGGCGCAGGGGTTCTCCGCCCAGGGCGCGGGCTCGGCGGTCGTGCTGACGGCGTCGCACCTCGGCTTCCCGCTCTCGACGACGCACGTGATCTCCGGCGGCGTCATGGGCGCCGGCGCGGCCAAGCGCCTCTCGGCGGTGCGCTGGGGCGTGGCGGGCAACATCGCGCTGGCGTGGCTCCTGACGCTGCCCTGCTCGGCGGTCATCGGCGGCCTCGCCTACGGCATCAGCCAGATCTTCGGCGACGACGCGCTGGGCGTCATCATCGTGACCCTGTTGGTGGTGGGGTTGGTCGCGGCGGCCTTCTCGACGCGCGTGCGGCGCGGGCCGGCCATCACCGCGGCGGGGCCGTCGACCGCGCCGGCGGAGGGCTAGGCGATGGGGTCGCTCGTGGGCGCGATCGAGTGGAACAAGATCGGCGAGCTGCTCTACGTGGCGCCGATCGCGGGCCTGCTCGTCGCGATCGCCTACTCGCTGATGCTCGTCGGCTGGGCGCGCTCCTCGGAGCTGCGGCGCGGCGGCGAGGGCGGCGGCGCGGCGGCGGCGGGCTACAGCGTGCTCGCGGTGCTCTCGACGATCGTGTTCTTCGCCGTGGTGGTCTACGGCGTGCTGGTCATCGTCAAGAAGTAGCGCCGCGGAGCCGCGGAGCCGCGCCGCGCGGTCAGCCGGCGACGGGCGCGTCCGGCGGGAGGCCGCCGGAGGGGTGCTCGGCGTACTGGATCGTCCGCAGGACGCGCGCGGGGACGCCGGCCGCGATCGAGCGCGGCGGCAGATCGGTGGTCACGACGCTGTTGGCGCCGATGACGCAGCGCTCGCCGATCGTCACGCCGCTGGTGACCACGACGTTGGCCCCGCACCAGACGTTGTCGCCGATCCGCGTCGGGCCCTTGGTGGTGAAGCCCTGCCACGGCACGGGCCTGACGGGGTCGTCGAAGCGGTGGTTGCCGTCGGTGACGAAGCAGCCGTTGGCGAGCATGCAGTGCGCGCCGATCTCGACGAGCTCGACGGCGGCGACCATCACCCCCATGTTGAGGAACGAGCCGCCGCCGATGCGGATCTGCGCGGGCGCGGGCGCGGTCAGCCAGACGTTGGGCTCGAAGAGGACGTGGGCGCCGAGCCGGAGCCGGTCCTGCTGGAGCATCTCGAGGACGTTGCCGTGGATCGGCCAGCGCGAGAACGACTCGCGGCGCGCCAGCTCGAGGTGGATCCGCGCCCGGTTCCACGGCAGCGCGTTGGCGTCGTAGTAGCGCCACTTCTGCGCCCACAGGCGGGCGGCGGCGGCGCTGATCACTCCGCGTCCTGGGTCCCACCGCCGCGCAGGATCCGGGAGAGGTGGTCGGCGATCTCGACCGCGCTGCCCTCCGATCCGCCGGCGCGCAGGCGCGCCTGGACGCTGTGCAGCGACGTGCGGTCGTTGAGGTCCTTCTGGGCGGCCTGCAGCTGGGTGGTGATCTGGCTGCTCAGCTCGCGCAGGCGGTGCTGGGCGTCGCGGACCGCCTCGCTCAGCGCGCGGGACTCGACGCCGGCGAGGTCGGCCTGGGCGCGGGCCTCGCGCAGCAGCGCGTCGGCCTGCTCGCGGGCCTCGCGGGTGATGCCGCGGGCCTCGACGCGGGCGTCGGCGAGCTCGCGCTCGGCGCCCTGCTTGATCCGGACCGCCTCCTCCTGGGCGGCCGCGGTGATGCGGCGCGCCTCGTGCTCGGCCCCGGCGCGGCGGCCGTCGACGTCGTTGTCGAGCTCGCGGACGCGCGCGGCGACGGCCTGCTGGATCCGGGCCTCCTCCTCAGCGGCGGCCTCGGCGCGGGC
>JAOPZD010000571.1 GCA_025964295.1 Conexibacter sp. | reverse complement strand
GGCCGTCCGCCCGGCCGCCGACCCCGCGCTGGCCGCCGAGGTCCGCGACCTCGTGATCGCCCGCAACGCCCGCCGCGCCCGCGCCGGCAAGGAGCCGCTGGACGTCGATGCCGAAGTGGCCCGGCAGCTGCGCGAGCTCACGTAGGCGAACCGGCGGCCACAACGAGGTTGCCGGGGATCGGCAACTTCCTATAGAACCTTGTGCCATGGCCATGCGGCGCTTCGAGCTCGACGATCTCGTGAACCGACCCGGGACGTACTTCAACCCCCAGACCGAGGTCCTGATCGTCGTCGACGACTCGCCCGACCTCGACAACGAGATCTTCGACCTCGAAGAGGCGGAGGGCGCCGACTGGGTGCTGATCGCCGACGAGGCGCCGGTCGACGAGCACGTGCGCGACGACCTGATCGAGCGCTTCCAGGCGCGCCACAGCGCGGTGTCCACCGCCGACGGGCTGTCGGAGCCCGACGATCCGGACGACTTCGACGGGTTCGAGGTCCAGGACCCCGACGAGGACGAGGTCTAGGAGCTAGCTCGTCGACGACGACGCCGAGGTGCTCGGCGTCGTCGTGGTGGTGGTGCTGGCCGGCGTCGTGGTGCTGGCCGGCGTCGTGGTCGTGCCGCCGGACGTGGCGTCGGTGCCCGTCCCCGTGGTCGCCGCCTTCTTGCCGACCTCGACCACCTTGTGGTCGGCGCCCTTGCCGCCGTAGACGTGGAACTGGCGGCCGTTGCGCCAGATCAGGTCGAAGGCCTCGCCGCTGCGCTCGTTGCCCGACAGGTTGATGCACATGTCGTCGCGCGTGCCGCCCTTGATCCGGGCGAACTCGTGGCCGGTGACCTTGCTGAGCTTCTCGCCCTTCTCGAGGTCGTCCTTGGCCTCGGCGAACAGCGTCGTGAAGCTCTTCTTGCTGGCGTCGGCCGTGGCGGTCGACGGGGTCGTCGAGGTCGTCGGCGTCGCTGCCGACGACGCGGGCGTGGTGGCGGTGGTGGCGGTGGTGGCGCTGACGGCGTCCATTAGCCGGGTGATCGGCCGCGCGGACCGCGCGCTTGAGGTGGGCTAGGTCCCGGCGAACAGGAACGTCAGGCCCAGGACGACGTAGACCGCGAGCAGCTGCAGCCCCTCGAACCACGTCGACTCGCCCTCGTTGGTCACGTGGTTGGCGATGATCACCGCCAGCAGGACCGCGCCGACCTCGAAGCCGTTGAACACCAGCGCCATCGGGTGCGGGCCCAGGAAGAACGAGCAGAGGACGAGGACCGGCGCCGCGAAGAGCGCGATCTGGGCGCTGGAGCCGATCGCGATGTTGACCGCGAGGTCCATCTTGTCCTTGCGCGCGACGAGGACCGCGACCCAGTGCTCGGCCGCGTTGCCGACGATCGCGACGACGATCACGCCGATGAAGAACTCGCTCAGGCCCACGCCCGAGGCCGCCTCGGAGATCGAGCCGACGAGGATCTCGGACATCACGCCGACCGCCACGCCGGCGATCGCGAGCATGATGATGGACTTGCGGATCGTCCACGGCTCGCCGCCCTCGTCGTTGGTCCCGGGCTCGGAGCCCTCGCCGTGGTCGGGGTTGAACAGGTCGCGGTGGGTCTTCAGCGAGAACAGCAGCCCGGCGGCGTAGGTGGCGATCAGGACGATCGCGACGGCCAGCGACAGGTGCTCGACGTCGGAGGGGTAGTCGCGGATCTCGTCGCCGGGCAGCGGCAGCCCGTTGCCCTGGATCAGCTCGAAGATGGCCGGCATGACCAGCGCGACGGCCGCCAGCAGCAGCATCGCCGACTGCGTCGAGGCGGCGGTGCGGTCGAACGTCTGGCGGTCGCGGCCCAGGCCGCCGACGAACATCGCCGCGCCGAGGACGAGCAGGATGTTGCCGAGCATCGAGCCGATCAGCGAGGCCTTGACGACTTCGTGCAGGCCGGACCCCAGCGCGAACAGGGCGATGATGATCTCCGGCGCGTTGCCGAAGGTCACGTTGAGCAGGCCGCCGATGCCGGGCCCGGAGCGGTGGGCCAGCTCCTCGGTCGCGCGGCCCATCAGCGCGGCGGTCGGGATCACGCCGCCGGCCGAGACGAAGAAGATCGCGATCGCCGAGGCGCCGATGAGGTCCAGGATGATCGCCAGCGGGATCAGCGGGACGAGGAGGTACGGCCACCCCGCGCCGCTGGTCAGGAAGGAGCGCAGCTGCATCGGCCCCGGAGCCTAGGGAACCCGCCTAGTTGAGGTATTGCGCGCAGTCCTGGACCTGGGCCAGGTCCTCGCCCGCGTTGGCGATGCACTGCGAGTAGTCCGACTGGGCGCTGGACTGCGCCTGCGGCGTCGTCGTCGCGGGCGGCGTGGTCGTCGCCGGCGGCGTCGTCGTCTGGGGGACGGCGGTCGACGGCGGCGCGGCCGTGCTGGCCGAGATCAGCCCGAGGTCGGTCAGCGCGCTGCGCAGCTCGCTGAGCGGCCGCACGTCGGCGGGCTTGACGATCTTCTCGGCCTGGTTGAGCTGGGCGATCGTCACCTGGAAGATCACGTGGCCGGTCGTCAGGTTGCCGGCCTGGGCGCGCAGGTCCGCCGGCACGTCGACCTGGACGTTGACCGCGACCTTGCGCAGCGTGTGGTCCTTGGCGCCGGTCCACACGTCGACCTTGGCCGACTTGATGGACTTCGTGATGACGTCGCGCTGCTGGGCGGTCAGCTGCGTCGGGACCGACGTCCCGGTCGCCGCGCCGCCGGCCGAGGTCACGCCCTTGGCCTTGCCCAGCAGCGTGCTGACGTCCTCCAGCAGCCTGCCGACGTCCACGCCCGAGGAGAGGTGGACGGTCTGGGTGCCGGCGATGTCCTCGGTCCCCTGGTTGGTGGGGTCCTTCAGCCAGCGCAGCGGGGAGATCCCCAGCGCCGACAGCGACGCCTGGTCGCCCTTGGCGGTGGAGGACTTCGCGGCCGACGCCTTGGCCTTCTCATAGCCGTCCTTGAACGACTTGTAGATGTCGGTGCCCAGGTCGAAGGCCTGGCCCTCGATCGTCAGGTAGCCGCCGCCGTGGGCGAAGACCGCGCCGACGGTGATCGGCTTGCTGCCGCCCTGGAGGTCGAGGTCGAGCGCGAAGTCCGGGAGCTTGGTCCCGCCGTTGGACTGAAACGGGCCGTTGAGGTGCAGGCTCAGCGGCTCGGTGAGCTTGGCCAGGCCCTTGAGGTCGACGTCCAGGTTGGCGTCCAGCCGCCCGCTGCGGATCGGGTGGTTGGCGCCGAAGGTGTCCTTGAGCAGCGTCGCCGCGTCCGCGTCCGAACCGCTGCTGCTGTTGTCCCCGCCACCGCCGCAGGCGGCCAGGCCGCCGAGGATCAGCGCGGCGAGCAGCGCGAGGACGGCGGGGCGAAAGGGCTTGCGGGACATGGGCTGGGCGGGGCGTTGCGAACGGCGGCGGGCGATGAACGTAGCATCGGGGCGGTGACGCGAACGCCGGTTCCTCGCGCCCTCCTCGCCGCCGCGGCGGCCATGGCCCTGCTGCTCGCGACCGCCTCGCCGGCGGCCGCCAAGGGCCCGACGCCGCGCGCCGAGCTGCAGCGACTGGCCCG
>JAOPZD010000564.1 GCA_025964295.1 Conexibacter sp. | reverse complement strand
CAAGCTGCGCCAGATGCGCGGCGACGACCTCGCCGTCGAGCGCGAGATCGTCGCCTTCCGCGGCGCGCTCGAGCAGCTGGGCTGAGGCCCGGCCGCGCGGCGGGCGCCGCGTCTACCCCTGCGCCGTCGGCACCACGATCAGCTCCGCGATGTTGACGTGCGGCGGCGCCGCCACCGCGTAGGCGATCGCGTCGGCGATGTCGCCGGGCTCCAACGAGCGGATCTGCTCGCGCATCCCGGCGAGCATCTCGCGGCCGTCCGCGTGGGCCATGTCGTCGCCCAGCTCGGTGGCGACCAGGCCCGGCTCGACGGTCTTGACGCGCACGCCGCGTGGGCCGAGCTCGGCGCGGAGGTTGCGCGTGAGGTGGCTGACCGCCGCCTTCGTCGCGCTGTACACGCCGTAGTTGGGGAACGCCAGGTGCGACGCCACCGAGCTGACGTGGACGAGGTCGGCGGGCAGGCCCTCGGCCGCGGCGGCCAGCAGGTCGCCGGTGAACGCGCCGCTGGTGTGCAGCAGGCCGCGGACGTTGACGTCGATCATGCGGTCCCACTCGGCGACGTCGGCCTCCTCGAACGGCGCGCCGAGCATGACGCCGGCGTTGGCGACCACGAGGTCGATGCGGCCGAGCTTGGCCCGGACGATCTCGGCGACGCGGGCGATGGCGGCGGGGTCGGAGACGTCGGCGGCGATCGGCACGACGCCGTCGTCGTCGAGGAAGACGGCCAGCTCGTCGAGGCGCTCCTCGCGGCGGCCGATGAGCGCCACGGCGGCGCCGTCGGCGACCAGCGCGGTGGCGGTGGCGGCGCCGATGCCGCTGGTCGCGCCGGTCACGACGGCGACGCGGCCGGCCAGCGGCCGCTCGGTGGCGCGGAAGGTGGGGAGGGGTTCGGTGGTCTGCATGGACCACACGGTGACGGGGCGCGGCGTGGCCAGCCAGAGCCCCCGCACCCCTGTGAGCGGCGATCCTGGGAGTCGGAGGGCCACCTTCGCGGGCGGCTCGCGGCGTACCGTTGAGGGCATGGCCGCCTCGACGCCCGCCTCGTCCTCCGAGAACCGCATCGGCGAGTTCCTGCGCGCCCGGCGCGAGCAGGTGCGGCCGCAGGACGTCGGCATCGCGTACGCGTCGCCACCCAGCCGCCGCCGCGTCCCCGGCCTGCGGCGCGAGGAGCTGGCGATGCTCGCGGGCGTCTCGGCCGACTACTACGTCCGCCTGGAGCAGGGGCGCGACCAGCACCCCTCGGCGCAGGTCGTCGACGCGCTGGCCCGCGCGCTGCAGCTCGACGAGGACGCCACGATCCACCTCCACGAGCTGGCCGCGCCCGCGCCGCGCCGGCGGCGCCGCTCACCGGCGCGGATCGAGCGCGTGCCGTCGGGGGTCCAGCGCCTGCTCGACGCCTGGCCCCAGAGCCCCGCGCTGGTCATCGGCCGCCGGATGGACATCCTGGCGGCCAACCCGATCGCCACGGCGCTCAACCCGGTCTGCCGCGTCGGGACCAACATGGTCCGGGCGACGTTCCTGGACCCCTCCGTGCGCGAGCTCTACGCCGACTACGACAAGAACGCCGCCGACACCGTCGCGTCGCTGCGGGCGTCGGTCGGCCCCGACCTCGACGACCCGCGGCTGACCGAGCTCGTCGGCGAGCTGTCGCTCAAGAGCGACCTCTTCCGGAAGCTGTGGGCGCGCCACGACGTGCGCGACAAGGCCGCGGGCGACAAGCGCTTCGTCCATCCGCTCGTCGGGCCGCTGGACCTGCGCTACGAGACCTTCGCGGTCAACGGCGCCGACGGCCAGCTGCTGATCGTCTACCACGCCGAGCCCGGCAGCCCCTCGGCCGACGGGCTCGCGTTGTTGTCGTCGATGGTCGCCGGCGAGGTCAGCCGGCCTTCAGGCCCGCGGCCTCGACCTTCGGACCGAGGGCCTGCGCCAGCGCCATCAGGCCCGAGGCCGGACGCACCATCACGGTGAAGTCGGCGATCAGCCCGTCGGGGCCGACGCGCATGAGGTCCAGGCCCTCGAGGTCGCGGTCGCCGACGCGCGCGCGGAAGATCAGCGCGTGGACCGGCGCGTCGCCGTCGCCCGACAGGGCGTCGGTGTAGCGGAAGTCCTCGAAGGTCTCGAAGACCAGCCGCAGCAGGCCGCTGACGACCTCGATCCCGCGGTACTCCTGGAAGACCGCGGGGCTGTGGAAGACGACGTCCGGCGACAGGGCCGCCAGCGCGGCCTCGACGTCGCCGGCCTCGACCCCGGCGCGGAACCGCTGCGGAGCGCTCACGCGGCGACCGGCACGTGGCGGTCGAGGATCGTCGCGATGTCGGTGCCGGGCGGCAGCGTGCCGTAGTGCATCCCGCCGTCGCCGGCCAGGCGCGTGCCGACGAACGCGTCGGCCACGGCCGTCGGCGCGTGGCGCAGCAGCTGGGAGGCCTGCAGCGCCAGCGCCATCCGCTCGACGACGATCCGCGCGCGGTGCTCGAGCTCGGCGGGGCGCGAGAACTCCGACCGGACGGTCTGGACGTAGGCGTCGTAGCGCGTGTCCTGGCCGGTGGCGGCGTCGAGCTCCTCCAGGAACACGTCGAGCGCCTCGGGCGTGCGGGCCAGCGCGCGCAGGACGTCCAAGGCCATCACGTTGCCCGACCCCTCCCAGATGGAGCACAGCGGGGCCTCGCGGTAGAGGCGCGGCATGCCGGAGGCCTCGACGAAGCCGTTGCCGCCCAGGCACTCCAGCGCCTCGAAGGCGTGGTTGGGGACCCGCTTGCAGACGTGGTACTTGGCCACGGCGGTGGCCAGGCGCTTGAAGAGGTCGGCGCGCTCGTCGCCGCCCAGCGCGTCGTCGTAGGCGCGGCAGAGCCTGAGGGCCAGCGCGGTGGCGGCCTCGCTCTCGACGGCGAGGTCGGCCAGGACATTGCGCATCAGCGGCTGGTCGATCAGCGTCTTGCCGAACGCGGCGCGGTGCATGGCGTGCCAGGAGGCGAGCGAGACCGCGGTCCGCATCCCGCCGGCGGCGCCGATCACGCAGTCCAGCCGCGTGTGGCCGACCATCTCGATGATCGTCGGCACGCCGCGGCCGGGCCGGCCGAGCATCTGGCCCCACGCGCCCTTGAACTCGACCTCGGAGGACGCGTTGGACTTGTTGCCCAGCTTGTCCTTGAGGCGCTGCAGCTGGAAGCCGGAGTTCTTGCTTCCGTCGGGCAGGAAGCGGGGGACCGCGAAGCAGGAGAGGCCTTCGTCGGTCTGGGCGAGGACGAGGAAGAGGTCGCTCATCGGCGCCGAGCAGAACCACTTGTGGCCGACGAGGCGGTACTCGGCGCCCTCGCCGCCGCCGTCGATCGGCGTCGCGGTGGTCGTGTTGGCGCGGACGTCGGATCCGCCCTGCTTCTCGGTCATCGCCATGCCGCAGATCGCCCCGGGCTTCTCGGTGGCGGGCTTCAGCGCGCCGTCGTAGCCGCGGGCGGTGAGGCGCGGGATCCACTCGTCGGCGATCTCCGGGGTGGCCCGCAGCGCGGGGACGGCGGCGAAGGTCATGGTGATCGGGCAGCCGAAGCCGGCCTCGGCCTGCGTGCCGCTCATGTAGATCGCGGCGCGGGCGACGTGCGCGCCCGGCTGCGGGTCGTTCCACGGCAGCGCGTGCATCTCGTCGTGGACGCCGCGGGCCAGCAGGTGGTGCCACGCGGGGTGGAAGTCGACGGCGTCGAGGCGGTTGCCGAAGCGGTCGTGGGTCTGCAGGACCGGCGGGTTCTCGTTGGCCTCGAAGCCCCACGCCTGCGGCTCGCCGCCCCAGAACGCGCCGACCTCGACCGCCCGCTCGTGCGCCCACCCGCCGCCCTCGCGCTGGAGGCTTTCGACCAGGGGCGTGTTGTCCAGGAAGAGGTTGCGGCCCTCCAGCGGCGGGACCTGGTTGCGGACCTCGTGGGTGGCGTACGTGTCGGCCTCAGGCCGCGCGACGGTGGACATGCTCAGACAGCTCCTGATCGGTGGTGGAACGCAGGCAGAAGGCGATGAGGCGGGCGACGAGCGCGTCGGCGCCCTGCGCGTCGGTGGCGTGGTGGGTCGGCGAGAGCGGCCCGACGAGCGCCTCGCCGATCGCGCCGACCAGCGCGGTGGCGGTGAAGGCCGGGTCCTGCTCGGGCAGCCGGCCCGCGGCGACCCCGGCGGCGATCGTGGCGGCGAACACGTCGGCGTAGGCGCGGCGGAACTGCAGCCGCTCGGCCTCGACCGCCGGATCGACCGGCTCGGCCAGTAGCGCCCACGCCAGCCGCCGGCCGCGCAGCGCGCGGCGGGCGAACGTCTCCACGGCGGCGGCGAGCTGCTCCTGGGCGTCGCCCGCGACCGCGGTGGCCCGCGCGACCGCGTCGACCTCCCGCTGGGAGGCCACCCGGAAGACCTCGGTCAGCAGGTCGGCCTTCGAGGGGAAGTGCCGGTACACCGTCCCGGTCGCCACGCCCGCCCGCCGGGCGACGTTCGCCACCTGCGCCTCTCGGTAGCCGCCGCGCGCGACGAGCTCCAGCGCGGCACGGACGATCCGGTCGCGCGTCTGCGTCCTGCGCGCCTCGGTGCGCTCGGTGGGGCGATAGGCCACGCCAAGAAGTGAACCACCGTTCAGGGCTTGGCGTCAAGCGCGGAGGCGGCGGCGCGCGCCGACGAGCGCCATACCGACGAAGCCGACCGAGGTCGCCACGAAGGACGCGCCGGCGGTCGCGCGGTAGACCGGGTGCCGGTCGACCTCCGGTGCGAAGGCCAGCGGGAGGAAGGCCATGGCGTTGGTCCAGGCGCCGATGCCGAGGGGCAGCGAGGCCCACCTCGGCGCGTCGGGGACCGCGGTGCCGACCGCGACGGTCAGCCCGCCGAGCATCGCGAGGTCGAGGTGCCACTGGCGGACGCGGGCGCCGGACTTGATGCCCAGCAGCCGGCGCGCCGCCTCCGGGTCCTGGCGCACGAGCGTGTAGGGCCAGCCGGCGAGGGCGCCGAGCGCGACCTCCGCGAGGCCGGACATGACGAGCGCGGAGGGGGCCGGAGGCCGGCGATGGGGGTGGGCCATCGCCGGATCCTGCCAGGGCCCCGCCTACGCCGTGGCCAGCGCGGCGCCGACCACGTCGGCCACCGAGCGCGGCGCGCGGCCGGTCAGCGCCTCGACGTCGTCGGAGCGCTGGTCGAGCTCGCCTGCGCGGATCGCGACGCCGAACGATACGAGCAGCGGCGCGGCGGCCGCGGGCAGCCCGGCGGCGACCAGCCCGGCGGCGAAGGCGTCGTCGTCCACCGCGACCGGGACGACCGGGACATCGCCGACCGAGGCGTACACCTTGGCCAGGTCGTCGCCGCCGAGCAGCTCGGGGCCGGTGATGTCATACGCCTTGCCGGCGTGCTCGTCGCCGCCGGCCAACACGGCGGCCGCGGCGGCGGCGCAGTCCTCGCGGGAGACGTAGGCGGTGACGCCGTCGCCTTGGTTGTGATGGAACTGCCCGGACGCGATCGCGGCCTGGGCCTCGGGTACGCGGTACTCGCTGTAGAGCGCGTTGCGCAGGAAGGTGTAGGGGACGCCCGACGCGACCATCGCCTCCTCGGTCGCGCGGTGGTCGGGCACGACGCCGGCCGGGTTGTCCCGCACCGGGTTGGTGATCGACGTGTAGGCGATGAGCGACGCGCCCGCGGCCTTGGCGGCGTCGATGGCCGCCTGCTGGTGGGCGATGCGCGCGCCGACCGCGTCGGTGCTGATGATCAGCACGCGCCCGGCGCCGGCGAACGCGGTCGTCAGCGAGGCGGGGTCGGTGAAGTCGCCGCGGCGCACGTCGGCGCCGCGGGCGGCGAGGTCGTCGAGCTGGGACGGGTCGCGGGTGACCAGGACGACGGACGACGCGTCGACGCCCTCCGTGTCCAGCAGCAGCTCGGCGGTGCGGCGGCCCAGGTGACCCGAGGCGCCGGTGATGATCAGGCTCATGCCAAAACCGTAGCAAGATCAGTTACGAATACCCGGGTAGACTCCGAGACCGACGTGGCCGGCCCGACCAACACCCAGTTCGCCCTCGGCGTGCACATGCTCACGCTGCTGGCGGGCAGCGCGCCCGCCACGCTGTCCTCTGACGAGATGGCCGGCAGCGCCAACTCCAACCCGGTCCACGTCCGCCGCGTGCTGGGCGGGCTGCGCGAGGCCGGCCTGGTCACCTCGCGCTCGGGGCCCGGCGGCGGCTGGCAGCTGGCCGCCGACCCCAAGACCACCACGTTGGCCGACGTCTGGCGCGTCGTGCACGGCGAGGGCGACGTCCTCGGCCTGCGCGAGGCCCACCCGGCATGCCCGGTCGGCCGCTCGATCCAGGCGTCGCTGGCGGCGATCGACCGCGAGGCCGGGCAGGCCATCGAGCGCCGGCTCGCCGAGACGACGATCGCCCAGCTCGTCGCCCAGGCGGTCGCGGGCGCCGACCTCCGCGCGCTGGCCTAGACCGGCAGATCCCGGCGGGCGCGCGGGCGATAGCGTTCGGCCGCCCTTGACCGCGAACAGGATCCCATGAAGATCATCTACACCCACACCGACGAGGCCCCGGCGCTCGCGACGAAGTCGCTGCTGCCGATCGTCGAGGCGTTCGCCGGCACGGCCGACGTCGAGCTCGAGCTCCGCGACATCTCGTTGGCGGGCCGGATCCTCGCCCACTTCCCCGACCGCCTGGCGCCCGAGCAGCAGGTGGCCGACGCGCTCGCCGAGCTCGGCGACCTGGCCCAGACGCCCGAGGCCAACATCATCAAGCTGCCGAACATCAGCGCCTCGGTCCCCCAGCTGAAGGCCGCGATCAAGGAGCTGCAAGAGCAGGGCTACGGGATCCCCGACTACCCCGAGGACCCGGCCACCGACGAGGACCGCGACGTCCGCGCGCGCTACGACGCGGTGAAGGGCAGCGCGGTCAACCCGGTGCTGCGCGAGGGCAACTCCGACCGCCGCGCGCCCGCGTCGGTCAAGGCGTTCGTGCGCATCCACCCGCACTCGATGGGCGCCTGGTCGGGCGACTCCAAGACCCACGTCTCCACGATGGACGACGGCGACTTCCGCTCCACCGAGCGCTCCACCACGGTCGCCCAGCCGACCGACGTGCGCATCGAGCACGTCGCCGCCGACGGCGCCGTCACGGTCCTCAAGGCCTCCACGCCCCTGCTGGCCGGCGAGGTCATCGACGCGTCGGTCATGCGCCGGACGGCGCTCCAGGAGTTCTTCCGCCGGCAGATCGCCGAGGCCAAGGAGCAGGGCGTCCTCTTCTCCGTGCACCTCAAGGCCACCATGATGAAGGTCTCCGACCCCATCATCTTCGGCCACGCCGTCCGCGCGTTCGTCGGCGACGAGGTCTTCGCCGGGCTCGGCGACGTGCGCCCCAACGACGGCCTGGCCAGCCTGCTCGCCACGCACCCCGAGGCCCAGGAGGCGGTCGACCGCGCGCTGGCGAACGGGCCCGACCTCTACATGGTGGACTCCGATCGCGGCATCACCAACCTGCACGTCCCCAGCGACGTGATCGTCGACGCCTCGATGCCCGCGCTGATCCGCGCGTCCGGCCAGGGCTGGGACGCCGCGGGCAGGCAGCAGGACACCAAGTGCGTCATCCCGGACTCCAGCTACGCCGCGCTGTACGCCGAGACGGTGGCGCACTGCAAGGAGCACGGCGCCTTCGACCCGGCGACGATGGGCACGACGCCGAACGTCGGCCTGATGGCGCAGAAGGCCGAGGAGTACGGCTCGCACGACAAGACGTTCGAGATCGCGTCGGCGGGCACCGTGCGCGTCGTGGACGCGGGCAGCGACGCCACCCTCCTCGAGCACGACGTCGACGCCGGCGACATCTGGCGCATGTGCCAGACCAAGGACGCGGCGATCCAGGACTGGGTCGGCCTCGCGGTCACGCGTGCGCGCGCGACCGGCGCCCCCGCCGTGTTCTGGCTCGACGAGACGCGCCCGCACGACGCCGAGCTGCTGGCCAAGGTCCGCCCGGCGCTCGACGCGCTCGATACCGACGGCCTGCAGATCGAGATCCTCCCGGTGGCCGAGGCGGCCCGCTTCACGCTCGAGCGCGCCCGTCGCGGCGAGGACACCATCTCGGTCACCGGCAACGTCCTGCGCGACTACCTCACCGACCTGTTCCCGATCCTCGAGCTCGGCACCAGCGCGAAGATGCTGTCGATCGTCCCGCTTATGAACGGCGGCGGCCTGTTCGAGACCGGCGCGGGCGGGTCGGCGCCCAAGCACGTCCAGCAGTTCCTGAAGGAGAACCACCTGCGGTGGGACTCGCTCGGCGAGTTCCTGGCGCTGTCGGTGTCGCTGGAGATGCTCGCCGAGAAGACCGGCAACGCGCGCGCCAAGCTGCTGGCCGACACGCTGGACCGCGCCACCGGCAGCGTGCTGGAGGAGGGCCGCTCGCCGTCGCGCAAGGTCGGCGAGCTCGACAACCGCGGCAGCCACTTCTACCTCGCGCTGTACTGGGCGCGGGAGCTGGCCAGTCAGACCGAGGACGCCGAGCTGGCGGCGCGCTTCGCCCCGCTGGCCCGGCGGCTGGCCGACGACGAGGCCGCGATCGTGGACGAGCTCAACGCCGTCCAGGGCGATCCGGTCGACGTCGGCGGCTACTACCGCCCGGATCCGGACCGCGTCGCGGCGGCGATGCGCCCGAGCGCCACGCTCGACGAGGCGCTGGCCTCGATCGGCTGATCGATAGGTTTCTGCGCATGCCCAAGACCGTCACCGTCACCGGCGCCGCCGGTGCCATCGGATACGCCATCCTGTTCCGCATCGCGTCGGGTCAGCTGCTCGGGCCGGACGAGAAGGTCCGGCTCCGCCTCCTGGAGATCGAGCCCGCGCTGAAGGCCGCCGAGGGCACCGCCATGGAGCTCGTCGACTGCGCCTTCCCGCTGCTGGAGGCCATCGACATCACCTCCGATCCCAACGAGGCCTTCGACGGCGCCAACGTCGGCCTGCTCATCGGCGCGCGCCCGCGCACCAAGGGCATGGAGCGCGCTGACCTGCTGGAGGCCAACGGCGCGATCTTCAAGCCGCAGGGCGAGGCGATCAACGCGCACGCCGCCGACGACGTCAAGGTCCTGGTCGTCGGCAACCCGGCGAACACCAACGCGCTGATCGCCATGAGCAACGCGCCCGACGTCCCGAACGACCGCTTCACGGCGATGACGCGCCTGGACGAGAACCGCGCGGTCGCCCAGCTCGCCAACAAGCTGTCTGTGCCGGTCACCGACATCGAGAACCTCGTCGTGTGGGGCAACCACTCGCCGACGATGTTCCCCGACCTGTTCAACGCCACCGTCAACGGCCAGAAGGCGGTCGAGGCCGTCGACGACATGGCCTGGTATGAGAACGAGTACCTGCCCAACGTCGGCAAGCGCGGCGCGGCGATCATCGAGGCGCGCGGCGCCTCCAGCGCGGCGAGCGCCGCGAACGCGGCGATCGACCACGTCCGCGACTGGGTGCTCGGCGCGACGGGCCGCCGCTCGATGGCGGTCCACTCGCAGGGCCAGTACGGCGTCCAGGAGGGGCTGATCTCCAGCTTCCCCGTCGAGCTGCCGGGCGACGGCACCTACAAGATCGTCGAGGGCCTCGAGGTCGGCGACTTCGCGCAGGCCAAGATCGACATCACCGTCGACGAGCTCAAGGGCGAGCGCGACGCGGTCAAGGAGCTCGGCCTCCTCGGCTGAGCCTAGGCCGCGTCCATCGGGTGCCAGCCCCGGCCCTCCTTGCGGATGAGGCCCTCCTTCTGGAGGCTGGGGAGCACCCGGTAGAGGTAGTTCTGCTGGATGCCCATCTGCTCGGCGATCTCCGGGATCGTGATGCCGGGACTGCTCCGGACGAGCTCCAGCGCCTGCTTGCCGCGCGTGCCCGAGCCGCGCGGGCGCCCGCGCCGGCCGTTGCCGTCGGCGCCCGAGCCGCCGGTGGATCCGCCTCCGAGATCGG
>JAOPZD010000544.1 GCA_025964295.1 Conexibacter sp. | reverse complement strand
CGCGTGCCCGCCCGATGCCCGAGCCGCGCACCCCGCCCCACGGCACCTGCGGGGCGCTGCGAGCGACGAGGTGGTCGTTCATCCACACCATCCCGGTCCGCAGCTCGTGCGCGATGCGCGCGCCTTTGTAGCGGTCGGCCGTCCACACCGACGCGCCGAGGCCGAGCGGGCTGTCGTTGGCCGCGGCGATCGCGTCCTCCTCGCGGTCGACGACCGTGACGGCCACCACCGGCCCCGGGACCTCCTCGCGGGCCAGCCGCGCCTCGGCGGCCACGCCGGTCAGGACGACGGGCGCGCAGAACGCGCCGCTCAGGCCGGCGACCGCGACCGGCCCGCCGCAGACGATCGTCGAGCCGCGGGCGACGGCGTCGTCGAGCAGCTCGACCACGCGCCCGAGGCGCTCGCCGCCGACCAGCGGGCCGACCTCGGTCCGGGGGTCCAGCGGGTCGCCGACGCGCAGGGACCGCGCCCGGACGACCAACCCCTCCAGCAGCTCGTCGGCGACCTCGCGCAGCACGAAGACGCGCTCGACCGACCCGCCGGACTGGCCGGCGTTGGCGAACGCGCCCCACGCGATCCCCTCGATCGCGCGCGCCACGTTGGCGTCGGCGCAGACGATCGCGGCGTCCGCGCCGCCGAGCTCGGCGACCACGCGCTTGACCCCGCGCGCGCAGGCCTCCAGCACCTTGGCGCCCGCGAGCGTCGAGCCGGTGAAGCGCACCTGGGCGACGGGCGCCTCGACCAGCGCGCCGCCCGTCGCGGCATGGCCCTGGACGACCTGCAGCAGGCCCGGCGGCAGCCCGGCGCGCGCGAAGACGCGGGCGATCCGCGCCCCGCTCAGCGCCGCGTGCGGCGAGGGCTTGAGCACGACGCCGTTGCCCGCCATCAGCGCGACGGCGACGTCGCCCAGCGGCGTCGCGAACGGCTCGGCCGCCGGCCCGAGGACCGCCACGACGCCCAGCGGCTCATAGCTCCAGCGCGCCCGCGTCAGCGGCCGCAGCGCGCGCGACAGCCCCGCGCGCTCGCCCGCCAGGATCCGCGGCCCCGCCTCGGCCAGCCACTGCAGCGTCTCGATGGCCGGGAGCAGCTCGGCGATCTCCACCTCGGTCCGCGGCCGCCCCTGCTCGCGGCAGATCAGCTTGGCCAGCTCGTCGGCCTCGTCGATCACCGCCTGCGCGGCGCGTGCCATGTAGCGGGCGCGGTCGGCCAGCCGCAGCTGCGCCCACAGGCCCTGGACCGCACGGGCCTCGGCGACCGCGGCGAGCACCTCGCGCCGACCGGCCACGCTCACCACGCCCAGCGCCTCGCCGGTCGCGGGCGCGACGGACCGCAGCGTGGGCTGCTCGTCGCCGTCCACGGCTACTCCTCCAGCCCGCGGGCCCGCCGCAGCGCCGCGACGCGCTCGGCGAACGGGGTCTCCTGGCCGTCGGGCGCGTAGAAGCGCACGTCCTCCAGGCCGGGCGGCATGACCTGCTGGGGCGAGACGTGGTCGGGCCGGTCGTGCGGGTAGTCATAGCCCTCGTCGGCCAGCGGCCCGGAGCGCAGGTAGGCCGGCGGCGCCTGGGCGCCGTGCTCGCGGACGTGCGCGCGGGCGGCGCCGAGCGCCTTGTAGGAGGCGTTGGACTTCGGCGCCAGCGCGAGGTAGACCGCGCACTGCGCCAGCGCGTGGGCGCCCTCGGGCAACCCCACCAACTCGACCGCCGCGGCCGTCGACGTGGCGACGGTCAGCGCGCGCGGGTCGGCGTTGCCGATGTCCTCGCTGGCCAGGATCACCATGCGCCGGACGATGAAGCGCGCGTCCTCGCCGCCCTCCAGCATCACCGCGAGGTAGTAGAGCGAGGCGTCGACGTCGCTGGCGCGCGTGGCCTTGATCCACGACGAGATCAGGTCGTAGTGCTGGTCGCCGTCGCGGTCGTAGCGGACCGCCTTGCGCTGCAGCGCGCTCTCGGCGCCGGCCAGGCCGACGGAGGCGCCGGGGCCGGAGGTCTCCGCCGTCTCGGCCGCCAGCTCCAGGGCGCCCAGCGCGCTGCGCGCGTCCCCGCCGCTGCGCTGGGCCAGGAACGCCACGGCCTCGTCGTCGACGCTCACGTCGCCCAGCTCGCCGCGCTCGATCGCGCGGCGCAGCAGCGTCTCGACGTGCTCGGCGGTCAGCGACCGCAGCTCGAGCACCTGCGAGCGCGACAGCAGCGCGCCGTTGACCGAGAAGTACGGGTTCTCGGTCGTCGCGCCGATCAGCGTGACCGTCCCCTCCTCGACCGCCGGCAGCAGCGCGTCCTGCTGGGCCTTGTTGAAGCGGTGGATCTCGTCGAGGAAGAGGACGGTCGACCGGCCGCCGCGCCGGCGCTCCTTGGCGCGCGCGATGACCTGCGTCACCTCGGCCTTGCCGGCCTGGACGGCGCTGAGCTCCTCGAACGCGGCGTCGGCGCTGGTGGCGACGATCCGCGCCAGCGTCGTCTTGCCGGTGCCGGGCGGGCCGTGCAGGATCATCGAGAAGGGGCGGCCGTGCTCGATGGCGACGCGCAGCGACGAGCCCTCGCCCAGGACGTGCTCCTGGCCGACGAGCTCGGCGAGCGTGCGCGGGCGCATGCGCGCGGGCAGCGGCGCGCTGGGGTCGGGCGCCGCGGCGTCCGGCGCGCCGCGCGCGTCGTCGCCGAAGGAGAACAGCTGGTCAGACACTGCCCGCCAGGATCGCAGCCCGCGCGGCCGACTGGCCCAGGTCCGGCGTCCGGCGGCCGGCGAGGATGGGCCGGCGGCGCGTTAGGGTCTTGGAGCATGGCCCTCGAGGAGCGCGCCGTCGCGCTGTTGCGTCAGCTCATCCGCCACCGCACGGTCAACCCGCCCGGAGACGAGCGGCCGTTGCAGGAGGAGCTCGCCGTGCTGTTCCGCGACGCCGGCTTCGACGACGTGACGCTCGTCGGGCGCACCGAGGCGCGGCCCAACCTCGTCGCGCGGCTGCGCGGCGCCACCGACGGGCCCGTGCTCGGGCTGCTGTCGCACGTCGACACGGTCCTGGCGGACCCGGCCGAGTGGCAGCGCGACCCGTGGTCGGGCGACCTGGTCGACGGCGAGGTCTGGGGGCGCGGCGCGCAGGACATGAAGTCCCAGACGGCGGCCGAGGTCGCGGCGGCGCTGGAGCTGGCCGAGTCAGGCTGGCGGCCGGCGCACGGCGACCTGCTGGTGATCGTCGTCGTCGACGAGGAGACCGGCGGCGAGGACGGCGCGATCTGGCTGTGCGAGAACCACCCGGACCTCGTGCGCTGCGACTTCCTCCTCAACGAGGGCGCCGGGACGGTCATCCCGCACGGCGACGAGCGGCTCTACGGCGTGTGCACGGCCGAGAAGGGCGTCTTCCGCTTCTCGCTGACGACCCACGGCGCTGCGGGCCATGCCTCGATGCCCAACGTCGCCGACAACGCGCTGCCCAAGCTCGCGCCGCTGCTGGCCGCGCTGGCGACGCGGCGCCCGTCGCTCGACCTGACCGAGGCGCCGCACGCGCTGTTCGCCGCGCTCGGCGTCGACGGCCTCGACGCCCTGCGCCAAGCCAACCCCGGGCTGGCCGCGTTCGCCGAGCCGATGGCGTCGGTCACGTTCGCGCCGACGATCATCAGCGCCGGGACCAAGATCAACGTGATCCCGAGCGCCGCGACGCTCACCGTCGACTGCCGCGTCCCGCCCGGCCATGGGCGCGAGACCGCGCAGCGGCGGATGGCCGAGGTCCTCGACGGCCTCGGCGACGGCTACGACGTGACCTGGCTCGAGGAGGTCGTCGGCAACGGCTCGCCGACCGAGTCACCCTTGATGGACGCGCTGCGCCGCTGGGTCGGCGAGGAGGACCCGGGCGCGCGCGTGGTGCCGACGATGCTCCCCGCGTACACCGACTCCCGGGCCTTCCGCGACGCCTTTCCCGAGTGCGTGGCCTACGGCTTCTTCCCCCAACGCGAGATGGACCTCTACGAGATGTGGCCCCTGGTGCATGGCAAGGACGAGCGGATCGCCGCCGCCGACGTGGGCTTCGCGGCCCGCTGCTACCGCGCGGTCGCGCAGGAGCTGCTGGCATGAGCGGCGTGCGCGAGGCCGGCGGCGCGGCGGACGGCGACGGCCGCCGCGAGCCGCTGCGGCTGGGCGGGATGGCGCTGCGCAACGGGCTGCTCGTCCACGGCCCCACCCACTGGGCCGCGGCGGTGCGCCGCGCCGACGGGTCGATCGGCGTCGCCTCCGGGCGCAAGCCGCGCGTCCGGGGCCGGGTCGCGTCGGTGCCGGGCGCCCGCGGCGTGATCCGCCTCGGCGAGGCCATGGTCGTCATCCCGCTGGTCAAGCGCGCGCTGCCCGAGGCGGGGCTCCCGTGGCAGGACCGCCGGCTCATCGGTGCCGCTGCGGCGACGAGCCTCGGCAGCGCGATCCTGCGCCGCCGCCTGCGCGGCACCGGCGGCGAGCTGGCGCTGGCGGGCCTCTCGCTGCTGCCGTCGATGATGGCGCTGCGCAGCGGCGACCTCGCGGCCTACCACGGCGTCGAGCACAAGGCGATCGCCGCCTACGAGCGCGGCGACGAGGATGCGCGCGAGGCGGCCAAGGAGCACGACCGCTGCGGCTCGCACCTCATGGCGCCGATGCTCGCCAGCAACCTCGCCGGCACCGTGCTGCTCAAGCGCGCCGTCGAGAAGCCGGGAGCGCTGGCCGGCGCGGCGGTGTCGCTGGCGTCGGTCGGGCTGGCCGTCGAGGTGTTCGCATGGTCCGAGCGCCACGAGAAGTCCCTGGCGGCACGCGTCCTGCGCCGCCCCGGCTACGAGCTGCAGCGCGTGGTCGGCACGCGCGAGCCAACCGAGACGCAGCTCGACGTTGGCCGCGCAGCGCTGGCCGAGATCCTGCGGGCCGAGGGCGTCGCTCCCGCGGGCTGACGTTCACCGCCGGGAAACGCCGGCGCGGCCCGCGTGCAGACCACTGGCCGGTGAGCGCGGGACGGATCGACACACGCTGGGGTATGGCGGTCGCGTCTTGTCCATCCGTTCGAAGGGACTTCCCGCATGGCCAGCTTCTCCTCGTCCTACCGCCGCCTCCTGATCGCAGCGCTGGCGCTGCTCGCAGTCGGGGCCGGTGCTCTTCTGCTGGCGAGGGGCCAGCCGGCCGGCGCCGCCGTGGGCAAGACGCTCAAGCTGTCCGCCAATCCCAACGGCCAGCTCAGGTTCAACACGTCGAAGCTGTCGACGACGCACGGCGCCGTGACGCTGGTGATGACGAACCCGAGCGGGTCGGGCATCCCGCACGGCATCGCGGTTCAGGGCAATGGCCTCAAGAAGAGCGGACAGCCCGCCTCGCCCGGCGGCACGTCACGCGTCAGCGCGACGCTCAAGAAGGGCAACTACACCTTCTACTGCCCGGTCGATGGCCATCGCGCGGCGGGCATGCAAGGGAGCCTGGTCGCGCGCTGACGCGCGATGATGGCCATCGCGCGGCGGGCATGCAGGGGAGCCTGGTCGCGCGCTGACGCGCGATGGCGGCCCAAATCGCCTGACCGCGGCCCAGCGATCTCAGCGCGCCTGCGCGAGCACCGCGTCGACGAGCGCGTGCCAACCGGCGCGGATCTCGTCGAGCGACATCCCGCGGACGTCGCGCTGGTAGCCGAACGGCTCGGCGCCGAGCGGGCCCAGCAGCGCGTCGATGAGGTACTCGGTGTTCGCGCTCTCGCCGATGGCCTGGCGCAGGAGCAGGCCGACGTGCGTCCGGTAGAACGCGTAGACCGGGTGGCGGTAGCGCGCCCCGCCGAGGCGCTCGCCGGCCTTGATGTAGATCACGTGGCCGTCCATGAACCGCATGAGGGCGTCGCCGAACGCGTGGAGGCGCTCGGCGGGCGGGGCGCCCGGGCCGAGCGGCGGCTCGCCGCGGATCAGCGACTCCTGGAAGGCCTGCTCGGGCTCGGAGATGAGCGCCCGGATCAGCGAGGAGCGGTCGCCGAAGCGCCGGTACAGCGTGCCCTTGCCGACCCCGGCCTCCGCGGCGACGTCATCCATCGAGAAGCAGTCGAGGCCGACACGCTCGACCAGCCGGGCCGTCGCACAGAGGATCCGCTCGCGGTTGCGCCGCGCATCGGCACGCTCGCGCTCTTGCGCGGGCGCGTCCGACATCGGAAGCTCGAAGGGTGCGGGGGCCACAGAGAGCACACTAAACCGCCGTTTGTGAGTCCCGGGCTCCCGCGCGCTGGGCCAGGACGCCCAACAGGTCGTCGAGCGCGTTGCGCAGGTCGGGCTCCAGCAGGTGGCCGTCGTCTGCGAAGGCCTGCTGGGCCTGGCCCACGGGCAGCTCGCCGGCGAGCACGTCGGCGCCCATGATGCCCAGCGCCTTGCGCGTCTCGGCCTGTGCCCAGACCGCGCCGAACAGGCCGGTGGATGCACCGACCACCATCACCGGCTTGCCGCGCAGCGCGTTGTCGGGGAAGGGCCGGGAGGCCCAGTCCAGCGCGTTCTTGAGCACGCCGGGGATCGAGCCGTTGAACTCGGGCGTGGAGATCAGGACGCCGTCGGCGGCCGCGATGGCCTCGCGCAGATCAGCGACCGCCTCGGGGGCGGGCTCGACGTCCAGATCGGCGTCGTACGGGGGCAGGTCCCGGAGGCCTTCGTAGACCTCGAGCTCGGCCCCGGACGGCAGCGACTGCGCTGCCGCCCGGAGGAGGCTCGTGTTGTGGGACCCGCTTCGGAGGGATCCGGAGATCCCCAGGATGCGGATCGTCGACATGGGGCTCTAAGCCTGCTTGACGAGCTGGAGGTCGACGACGAGCGTGACGTCCCACGCCACGGCCTCGCCACCGGTCGGGAGCTCGTTCTGCCAGTTGAGGCCGTACTCGCGACGGTCGACCTTGGCGGTCAGCTCGAAGGCGACGCGGTCGTTGCCGTACGGGTCGCCGCCGGCGGCGTAGGTGCCGGTGGCCGTGACGGACTTGGTGGTGCCCTTGATCGTCAGCTCGCCGTCGACCTCGACGGTGCCGTCCTCGCCGGCGCGGATCGCCGTCGAGCGGAACGTGACGCTCGGCGTGACCTCGGCGTCGAAGAAGTCGGCGGCGAGGAGGTGGCCCTTGAAGTTGGGCTCGTCGACGGCGATGGAGGACACATCGGCGGAGCCGGTCAGCACACCGTCGGCCAGCTGCGCGTCGAACTTCTCGAACGTGCTGCGGAACGTGGCGAGGCCGTTGTACTTGACGCCGAACCCGATGGTCGAGTGGACCGGATCGACGGCGTAGGTGTCGGTCGGGATCTGCTGGGCGGTTGTGCTCATGTGACGCTCCTGGAAGTGAGAGGTGGACCGGAGTCCGCTTACGAGGAGGACTATAGCGGACCGAAGTCCGCTTGGTCGCACCGCGGTCGGATGAGCGGTTTGCCTGACCCTGGTTTCAAGGGTTTGCGCGCTGCGGCCGATTGAAGGAACGTGCCTGCGTCTGCTGCTTCGTCGTCCACGCCCGCGTCGGGTCAGGGCACGTCGACGACGGCGGCGGCCACCTCGGGCGCCAACGCCACGCGAGACGTCAAGAAGTTCAAGGGCACGACCGCGGTTCCGAAGCCGACCGTCTCCGAACGCGTCCAGCAGTTCGGCAACGACTGGCAGGGCTTCGCCTCCCTGCTGTTCATCGTCCTGTTCGCCGTCGTCATGTGGCGCACGCTGAAGTCGATGCCCAAGACGAAGCCGGTGGAGATCAAGCCCGACGCCGGCGTCGAGGTCAGGTGGCAGGACATCGCCGGCGTCGACGAGGCCAAGAAGGAGCTGCAGGAGGTCGTCGACTTCCTCAAGGACCCCAAGAAGTTCCAGCGCCTGGGCGCCTCGGTGCCCGCCGGAGTCCTGCTGCACGGCCCGCCCGGCACCGGCAAGACGCTGCTCGCCAAGGCGGTCGCGCACGAGTCGGGCGCCACCTTCTACGCGCAGTCGGCCTCGTCCTTCGTCGAGATGTTCGCCGGCCTCGGCGCCGCCCGCATCCGCAAGCTCTTCGCCGAGGCGCGCAAGCACGCGCCCGCGATCGTCTTCATCGACGAGCTCGACGCCGTCGGCGCGCAGCGCAGCGGCCACGGGTTCAACCGCGAACAGGATCAGACGCTGAACCAGCTGCTCGTCGAGCTCGACGGCTTCGAAGGCGCACACCAGGTCGTCGTCATGGGCGCCTCGAACCGCATCCAGGATCTCGACCCCGCGCTGCTCCGCCCCGGCCGCTTCGACCGGCAGATGCTCGTCTCCCCGCCCGACCTCTCCGGCCGCGAGGCCATCCTCGGCGTCCACACGCGCGGCAAGCCGCTCGCGTCGAACGTCGACCTGCGCCACGTCGCGAAGCAGACGAGCGGCCTCACCGGCGCCGAGCTCGCGAACATCTGCAACGAGGCCGCCATCTTCGCCGGCCGCCGCACCGACGACTACGTGACGCAGATGGACTTCGACTCCGCCATCGAGCGCGTCGT
>JAOPZD010000077.1 GCA_025964295.1 Conexibacter sp. | reverse complement strand
GCCGGCGTCCTCGCCGCGCGCGTCCCCGCCGCGATGGTGCTCGTCCGCAACGCGACCGGCATCAGCCACAGCGCCGCCGAGCACGTCGCGCTCGAGGACGCCGCCGCGGGCGCGACGATCGTCCTGCGCGCGCTGGAGGAGGTCGCGCGGTGACCGACACCGCCAAGATCCCGGCGATGCCCAACGTCCACAGCCACGCGTTCCAGCTCGGGCTGCGGGGCGTCGGCGAGCGGCCCGCGCCCGCCGCCCACGCGGCCGACGACTTCTGGTCCTGGCGCACGGCGATGTTCGCGCTGGCCGAGGCGCTGACCCCGGAGACGATGTACGACGTCGCCCGCCGCCTCTACCGCGAGATGGCGGCCGCGGGCTACGGCGTGGTGGGGGAGTTCCACTACGTCCACCACCAGCCCGACGGCACGCCCTACGATCAACCCAATGTGATGGCCTTCGCCTTGGCAGAGGCGGCGCGCGACGCGGGGCTGGAGCTCGTCCTGCTCCCCGCCGCCTACCACCGCAACGGCTGGGATGGCGCCGACCGCCCGCCGCAGCCCGGGCAGCGCCGCTTCTGCGATCCGGACGTCGACGCCTTCCTCGCGCGCGTCGACGCGCTGCGGGCATGGGCGGCGGACCGCGACGGCGTGCACGTCGGCGTCGCCGCGCACTCGGTCCGCGCGGTGCCGGAGCCGTGGCTGACCGCGATCGCCCGGTACGCCGACGAGCACGGGCTCGTCCGCCACGTCCACGCCCACGAGCAGCGCCGCGAGCTCGACGAGTGCGCCGCCGAGCACGGCTGCACGCCGATCGAGCTGCTGGACCGCACCGGCTTCCTCGGCCCGCGCACCGCGCTGATCCACGGCATCCACGTCACCGAGCGCGACATCGAGCAGCTGGCCGAGAGCGACACGATCGTCGTCTCCTGCCCGACCACCGAGGGCAACCTCGGCGACGGCCACTTCCCGGCGCTCGCCTACCGCGACGCCGGCGTCCGCATCGCGCTCGGCTCCGACTCCCAGGTTCGCATCGACCCCTTCGAGGAGGCCCGCGAGTTGGAGACCGGCGCCCGCCGCGAGCGCCAGACCCGCTTCGCCCTCCTGGCCCACTACGGCGACCTCTGGGGCGAGCTCGTCACCACCGGCCTCGCCGGCCTCGGCCTCGACGCGGCAGCCGCGCCCGCCATCACCATCGACCGCGCCCATCCGCAGCTCGCGGGCGTCGCCACCGAGGATCTCCCGCGCGCGCTGGTGACCGCCGCCTCGGCCGCCGTCGTCGTCCCGAAGCCGCCGTCCGGCCCGGGCTCCTAGACTTCGCGGTCGATGTCCGCCGTCCGCCCCGAGTTCGGCCCGACGCTGCCCGAGCTGCTGGGGCCGCGGATCCGGGTGCTGCCGCGTTTCGTGCGCCTCGGCCTCGCGGCGCTCGGCCTCCTGGTCGTCCTGCTGGCGCTCTACGCGCTGTTCCTGCGCGGCGGCGGCGCGCAGGCCAAGCGGGCGGTGATCGTCCGGACGCCGGTCGCGTTCAACTTCGTCTACCGCGCGCCGTTTCGCAAGGAGGCGCCGCTGGCCGGGGAGCTCGCGCGCGTGGGCAGCAAGGACCAGTCCTTCTCGGTGCGCGAGCTCAGGCTGCCCGCCTACCGCGGCGACGCCGCCGGCTTCCTGCCGCTGTACGCCGCCACGCTCGAGGCGCAGATGGCCCGCGACCTGCCCGGCTTCACCTGGCGCGCCGACGGCCGCGCGAACATCAACAAGCAGCAGGGCTTCGAGATCGTCTTCCAGTTCCGCCGCTCCGACGGCACGCTGACCTACGGCCGGCGGATCCTGCTGCTGCCGAGCATCACCGCGCGCCAGGGCGCCGACATCTGGGCGATCGCGCCGCGGTCGCCGGCGATCGTCCGCGCCGACGACGTCGGCCACAACGGCGGCCTGAAGACGGCGCTGCGCTCGTTCCGGTTCGGGACCGAGCGCCCGTGAGCGACGCCGACGCCGCGGCCGGCACCATCGCCTTCGACGACTTCGCCAAGGTCGACGTCCGCGTCGGGCGCATCGTCGCGGTCGACGACTTCCCCGAGGCCCGCAAGCCTGCCTGGAAGCTGCGCATCGACTTCGGTCCCGAGATCGGCGAGAAGCGCTCCTCGGCGCAGATCAAGAACTACTCGCGCGAGGAGCTCGAGGGCCGGCTCGTGCTGGCCGTCGTCAACTTCCCGCCGCGCCAGATCGGCCCCGTGCGCTCCGAGGTCCTGACGCTCGGGACCTATCGCGGCGACGTCGTGGTGCTCGTCGACCCGGGCGCCGGCGCGCAGCCCGGCGACCGCCTCGGCTGAGGCCCGTGGGTCCTCAGCCCGCCGGGACGGTCGAGCTGGCCGGAGCCGGCTCGGTCGTCGTCGCCGGGGGCGCCGTGGAGGACGGGTCGGCGGGCGTCGTGCTCGTGTCGCCGTCGGCCGGCGGCGCCGGCTCGGCGGGCGCGGGCGTGGCGGTGGACGGCGGCGGGGTGGCGGTCGAGGACTCCGGCGGGGCGGAGG
>JAOPZD010000506.1 GCA_025964295.1 Conexibacter sp. | reverse complement strand
ACCTCGACGGCGCGGGCGCGGCCGACGCGCTGGCCCCACTGGGCGACGGCGGCCTGGCCGTCGGCGGCGACGTGACCTCCGAGGAGGCGGTGGCCGCCGCCTACGCCGAGGCGGTGGCCCGGTATGGCGGCGTCGACGTCGTCGTCTCCAACGCGGGCATCGCGTCGTCCTCGCCGATCGAGGAGACGAGCGTCGCCGAGTGGCGGCGCAACCACGAGATCCTCGGCACGGGCTACTTCCTGGTCGCCCGCGAGGCGTTCAAGGTCCTGCGCGCGCAGGACACCGGCGGCGCGATCGTCTTCGTCGCCTCCAAGAACGCGCTGGTGGCGGGCAAGAACGCGTCGGCCTACTCGTCGGCCAAGGCCGCCGAGCTGCACCTCGCGCGCTGCCTGGCCGAGGAGGGCGGCGGCGCCGGCATCCGCGTCAACACGGTCAACCCGGACGCGGTCCTGTCGGGCTCGCGGATCTGGGGCCCGGACTCGACCTGGCGCAAGGAGCGCGCGGCCGCCTACGGGATCGCGCCCGAGGAGCTGGAGGAGCACTACCGCCAGCGCAACACGCTGAAGGTCCACGTGCTGCCGGAGGACATCGCCCAGGCGACGCTGCACTTCGCGTCGACCGCGCGGTCGGGCAAGTCGACCGGCAACGTCCTCAACGTGGACGGCGGCGTGGCGGCGGCCTACGCTCGCTGAGCGAGATGGAGGTCGCGCTCTTCATCACCTGCGTCAACGACACGCTCTTCCCGCAGACGGGCCGGGCGACGGTCGAGCTGCTCGAGCGGCTGGGATGCACCGTGCGCTTCCCGCTCGAGCAGACCTGCTGCGGGCAGATCCACGGCAACTCGGGCTACGGCCACCAGGCGCTGCCGCTCGTGCGGCGGTTCGTGAAGGCCTTCTCGGAGTACGAGGCCGTGGTATGCCCGAGCGGGTCGTGCGCGGCGATGGTCCACGACCAGTACGAGCAGCTGGCGCTCGAGTTCGGCGACGCCCAGCTGGTCTCCGAGGTGCGCGCGCTGGCCCCGCGCGTCCACGAGCTGTCGCTGTTCCTCACCCGCGTCCTCGGCATCGAGGACGTCGGCGCCTACTACCCCCACCGCGTGACCTACCACCCGACGTGCCATGCGCTGCGCCTGGAGAAGGTCGGCGACGCGCCGCTGCGGCTGCTGCGCGCGGTCCGCGGGATCGACCTGGTCGAGCTGCCGTCGGCCGAGACCTGCTGCGGGTTCGGCGGGACGTTCGCGGTCAAGAACCCCGAGACGTCGGCGGCCATGCTGTCCGACAAGCTCGCGGCGGTCCAGCAGACCGGCGCCGAGGTCTGCACCGCGCTGGACAACTCGTGCCTGCTGCACATCGGCGGCGGGCTGAGCCGGATCCAGGCCGGGACGCGGCCGGTGCACCTCGTGGAGATCCTGGCGTCGTGACCGGCGGCTTCACCGACGCGGCGCGCACCGAGCTGCGCAACCCGCAGCTGCGGCGCAACCTGCGCAAGGCGACGACGACCATCCGCGCCAAGCGCGCGGCGGTCGTGGCCGAGGTCGACGAGTGGGAGGCGCTGCGCGACGCCGGTCAGAACGTCAAGCAGCGTGCGATGGCGCGGCTCGGCGAGGTGCTCGTGGAGCTCGAGGCGTCGGTCACCGCCGCGGGCGGGACCGTCCACTGGGCGCGCGACGCGGCCGAGGCCAACGCGATCGTGACGCGGCTGGTGCGCGAGACGGGCAGCGAGGAGGTCATCAAGGTCAAGTCGATGGCCACCGACGAGATCGGCCTCAACGACGCGCTGGCCCGCGCGGGCATCGCCGCGCACGAGACCGACCTCGCCGAGCTGATCGTCCAGCTCGCCGACGGCGACAAGCCGTCGCACATCCTGGTCCCGGCGATCCACCGCAACCGCGCGGAGATCCGCGACCTGTTCCGGGCCAAGCTGCCGGGCGCGGAGGGCGTGAGCGACGAGCCGGCCGCGCTCGCCGAGGCCGCGCGCCGGCATCTGCGCGAGAAGTTCCTGTCGGTTCGCGTGGGCGTCAGCGGCGCGAACTTCGCGGTGGCCGAGACCGGCACGGTCGGCGTCGTGGAGTCCGAGGGCAACGGCCGGATGTGCACCACCTTGCCCGAGACGCTGATCACGGTCATGGGCATCGAGAAGGTGCTGCCGACCTTCGACGACCTCGGCGTCATGCTCGAGCTGCTGCCCCGGTCCTCGACCGGCGAGCGGATGAACCCCTACACCTCGCTGTGGACCGGCGTGACGCCGGGCGACGGGCCGCAGCAGTTCCACCTGGTGCTGCTCGACGCCGGCCGCACCGCGACGCTCGCCGATCCGGTCGGCCGCGACGCGCTGCACTGCATCCGCTGCTCGGCGTGCCTGAACGTCTGCCCGGTCTTCGAGCGCACCGGCGGCCACGCCTACGGCTCGACCTACCCCGGACCGATCGGCGCGATCCTCACGCCGCAGCTGTCGGAGATGCGGTCCGGCACGGATCTGCCGTGGGCGTCCACGCTGTGCGGCGCCTGCTACGAGGTCTGCCCGGTCAAGATCGACATCCCCTCGTTGCTCGTGCACCTGCGCGGGCGCGTCATCCGCGAGCAGGGCGGTCCGAAGGGCGAGGCGCTGTCGATGGAGGCGCTGGCCCGGATCTTCAGCCACCGCCGCCGCTACGAGGCCGCCCAGAAGGCGGCCCGCCTCGGCGCGCTGCCGCTGTCCAGGGACGGGCGCATCGAGCGCCGGCTGCCCGGCCCGTTGAAGGGCTGGACGGCCGTGCGCGACCTGCCCGCCCCGCCGGCCCAGACGTTTCGCGACTGGTGGAGGGAGAACCGATGACGACGGCCGGCGGCGACGCCCGCGACGAGATCCTGGCCCGCATCCGCCGGGCGCTGGCCGACGCGCCGGCGGCGCCCGACGCGGTGGCGGTCGCGCGTCCCGGCGACGAGCTGACGGGCGACCCCCTGATCGAGCGCTTCGTGCAGCGCATCGCCGACTACCGGGCGACCGTGACGGTCTGCGCGGGCGACGACGCCGCCGTCTGCGCGGCGGTCGCCGAGGCCTTCGCCCGCCACGACGCGCGGGCGGTCGCCGTCCCCGACGACTTCCCGCAGGCCTGGCGGCCGCGCGCGCTGGCGGTCTACGACGCGCCGGGCGGCGCCCTGCCCGACGCGCGCGCGCTGTCGGTCCTCGACGGCGTGCTGACCACCTGCGCCACGGCGATCGCGGAGACCGGGACGATCGTCCTGGACGCCGGCCCCGGCCAGGGCCCGCGCGCGCTGACGCTCCTCCCCGACCTGCACGTCTGCGTCGTCGACGCGTCGCGCATCGTCTCCGGCGTCGCGGCCGCGATCGGCACCCTACGCCGCTCGGTCACCGGCACCCGCCGCCCGCTGACGCTCATCGCGGGCCCGTCGGCGACCTCCGACATCGAGCTCGACCGCGTCGAGGGCGTCCACGGCCCGCGCACGCTGGAAGTCATCGTCCGCGACGACCGCTAGGCGCGCCGAGATGGCGGCGATCGTCGAGGCGGCGTCGACCGGCGTGTAACGTCTGGGCCTCGGGCATGACGGACGCACGCATGACGGTCACCGACACCGCCACCCTCGCCGAGGACCTCGCCGCCGTGCGGCAGCGCACGCTGGACCTCGTGTCCCACCTCTCCGTCGGCGACCTCGAGCGCCAGATCACGCCGATCATGAGCCCGCTCGTCTGGGACCTCGGGCACATCGCCGCCTACGAGGACCTGTGGCTCGCCCACCGCCACGCCGGGATGGCGCTCCTGCGCCCCGGCCTCGCCGCGCTCTACGACGCCTTCGAGACCCCGCGCGCCGTCCGCGGCGACCTCGAGATCCTGGGCTGCGACGACGCGGTCGCCTACCTCGCCGAGGTGCGCGCCCGCACGCTGGCCGCGCTGGACGTGACCGGCCCGGATCCGGTGCTGCACGAGATGGTGCTCCGGCACGAGCTCCAGCACACCGAGACGATGCGCCAGGCGATGGCGCTCGCCGGGCTGCTGCCCGCGGGCGAGCCGGACCTCCCGCCGCTGACCACCGCCGAGGGGTGGCTGCGCGTCCCGGCCGGGACGCACGCGCTCGGCGCCCTCGACGACGGCCGCTTCGCCTACGACAACGAGCGCCCGCGGCACGCGGTGGAGGTCGGCGGCTTCGCGATCGCCCGCCGCCCGGTGACCAACGCCACGTGGCTGCGCTTCGTCGAGGGCGGCGGCTACGTCCGCCGCGAGTGGTGGTCGGCCGAGGGCTGGGCGTGGAAGGAGGAGTACGACATCACGCACCACGAACCCGTGGCGACCGGTGGGCTCGACGCCCCGGTCTGCCACATCTCGTGGTTCGAGGCAGAGGCCTTGGCCCGGTGGTGCGGAGCACGACTCCCCACCGAGGCCGAGTGGGAGAAGGCCAGCGACCGCCTCGATGGCGTCGGGCACGTGTGGGAGTGGACCGCCAGCACCTTCGGCGGCTATCCCGGCTTCCAGGCCTATCCGTATCGTGAGTACTCCGAGGTCTTCTTCGACTCCGGGTACTACGTCCTGCGTGGCGGGTCATGGGCGACGCATCCGCGCGTCGCGACCCCCACGTTCCGCAACTGGGACCTCCCCGAGCGCCGGCAGATCTTCGCCGGCGTCCGGCTGGCCCGCGACCTCCGGGAGGACTCCTGATGGAGCCGACCACCGCAACGACCTGCACCGCGACCACGACCGGCCGCGACCGCGTGGTCGTCGAGTCCTTCATCGGTGGCGGCGACCTCCGCTCGCTGGCCGACGTCGTGCTCGTCGGGCTGACGCGCCGGGTCAAGGAGCTGCCGCCCACTCACTTCTACGACGCCCACGGCGCTCAGCTGTTCGACCAGATCTGCGTCCTGCCCGA
>JAOPZD010000504.1 GCA_025964295.1 Conexibacter sp. | reverse complement strand
GCCCGCGCGCCCCTGGCGCCGCTGCGGATCTTCCGCCTGCGCTCCGTCGCGCTGGCCAACGCGACGCAGGTCCTCCTCATCGCCGGCGCGTTCGGCCAGCAGTTCCTGGTGGCGTTGTACCTCAAGGGCGTGCGCGGCTATGACCCGATCGCGATCGGCCTGGCGACGCTGCCCACCGCCGTGGTCATCGGCGTGGTGGCGCTCGTCGCCTCCGGCCCCGTGATGGCGCGCATCGGCGCCCGGGCGACGCTGCTGGCCGGCCTCGCGCTCACCGCGCTGGCCTTCGCGTGGCTCGCGCGGCTGCCCGCCGGCGCCTCCTACGCGACGGACCTCCTCCCCGCCCTGCTGGGCATGGGCATGGGCTTCGGCCTGGCCAGCCCCGCGCTCACGACGCTGGCGATGACGGGCGTGGCGCCCGCCGACGCGGGCCTGGCCTCCGGGCTGGTCAACACCACCCAGCAGCTCGGCGCGGCGCTCGGCCTGGCCATCCTCGCCACGCTGGCGACGACGCGGACCGCGCACCTCGCCGGCGCCGGCACCGCGCACGCCGAGGCCCTCGCCGCCGGCTACCGCCTGGCCTTCGCGGTCGCCGCGGGCTTCGTCGTCGCCGCCCTCGCGCTCGCCGCGCTGGTGCGCGGCGAGCGACGAGGGGCGACGGCGAGCGAGCCCTGCCCCAGCCCGAGTCCTAGTTGAACGCGTACTTCTCGTACTTGGCCACGTTGTCCTTGGTGACCACCGCGGCCGGGACGACGATCTGGCGCGGGACCTCCGGCGGCACGAGCTCCGGCAGGCCCTGGCCGAGCGCGATCAACCGCGCCATGTTGACCGCGGAGGCCGCCATGTTGGGGTTGTAGAGGAAGGTCGCGCGGTACAGGCCGCCGGCCTTGATCTGCTTCATCGCGTCCGACGAGCCGCCGACGCCGGTCAGGAACATGTCCTTGTCGCGCCCCGCGTTGCGGATCGCCTGGACGACGCCCTGGGCCATGTCGTCGTCGTGGGTGTACACGGCGTCGATCTTCTTCTGGGCGGTGAGGATGTTCTCCATCACCTTCAGCCCCGTGTCGGGGTTGAAGTCGCCCGGCTGCTTGGCGACGATCTTGACGCCGCCGTTGGGGCACTTCTTCTTGAGCTCGTCGGAGAAGCCCTTCGAGCGGTCGTTGGTGACCGAGATGCCGGCCAGGCCCTGGATCTCGACGACGTTGCCGTTGCACTTCAGCTGGTCGCCGATGTAGTCGGCCGCGAGCGTGCCGATCTGGTAGTTGTCGCCCAGGATCGTCGCGGTGGCGGCGTCCTGCTTGCTGAACAGCCGGTCGATGTTGATGACCGGGATGCCGGCCCGCTCGGCCTTCTGGGCGACGGGCGTCAGCGCCTCGCCGTCCTGGGGCAGCACGACCAGCGCGTCGGGCTTCTGCGCGATCGCCTGCTCGATCTGCTGGGCCTGCGAGTCGGCGTCAGCCGCCTGCAGGAGCTCGAACTTCACGTCCTTGTGCTGGGCCGCCGCGGCCTTCGCGTTCTTGGAGATCGCGCCGAGCCAGCCGTGGTCGGTCGGTGGGACGCTCGCGATGATGCGGACGGTCTTGCCGCTCCCGCCCTCGCTGGACGCCGTCTGTGGTGCGGCCGTGACGGTCACCGTCTTGGTGTCGCCACTGCTGCCGCAGGCGGCCAGGCCGAGCGCAACCAGCGCGGCCGCCGCCGTGGTCATGGGAAGCCGCATGCGCGACATCTCGTGTCTCCTCCTCCTGATGGACATCTAGAACCGGGCCTCCGGGCGCTGGAGCAGGACCGCACCCAGCACGATCGCGCCCTTGGTGACCTGTTGGACCTCGGTGGACAAGTTCAGCTGCGTCATCAAGCTGAAGATCAACGCGAACGTCAGGACCCCGAGGAACGTCCCGACGATCGTGGCCCGGCCACCGGCCAGGCTCGTGCCGCCGATGACGACGGCGCCGATCGCATCCAGCTCGTACAAGTTGCCGCTGACCGGCGACGCGCTGCCCAGCCGCGCGCAGAGCAGCACGGTGGCCACCCCCGCCAGCAGGCCCGAGAGCACGTAGACGCTGAAGACGATCCGGCGGACCGGGACGCCGGCGATGCGCGCCGCCTCCCGGTTGCCGCCGACCGCCACGACGTAGCGGCCGTAGCGCGTGCGGTTGAGCAGGACCCAACCGCCGATCGCGACGGCGCCGAAGATGTACACCGAGATCGGGATCCCGGCGATCCGGCCCGTGCCGAACCACAGCAGCGACAGCGCCTTGGGCTCGCCGAAGGAGCCGCCGTTGAGGTCGAGCAGGCCGACCGGCAGCTTGTGGTTCAACAACAGCGCGAGGCCGCGCCCGATCGAGAACATGGCCAGCGTGGCGATGAACGGGACGACGCGCCCGTAGGCGACGGCCGTCGCGTTGACGGTGCCCAGCAGCGTCGCGAACCCCAGCGCGCCGAGGATGAACAGGAACGTCCCGCCGCTGCCGCCGTCGACGAGGATCCCGCCGAACAGGCCCGCGGCGGCGACCATCGAGCCGACCGAGAGGTCGATGCCGGCGGTCGCGATCACGAACGTCATGCCGATCGCCAGGACCCCGACCACGCTGGCCTGGGTCAGCATGTTGCGGATGTTGTCCCACGTCGGGAACGTGTCCGGCTTGAGGATCGCGCCGGCCACGAAGAGCAGGACGACGACCAGCGCCAGCGCGTACTCCTGCAGCTCGAGGCCGCGGATGCGGGCCAGCGGTGAGCGCTGCCCGGTCGTGGGCGGCGGGGTCGTGGTGGTGCTCATGCAACCTCCTCGGCGAGGTCGGGGGAATCGGTGGGCGCCACCGCGTGGCGCAGCAGCTCGCGTTCGCTGGCGGTCGCGCCGTCGACCTCGGCGACCACCTCGCCCTCGCGCATGACCAGCACGCGGGAGCAGATGCCGACCAGCTCCTCGAGCTCGGAGGACACGACGAGCACGCCGAGCCCCTCCTTGGCGAGGTCGCTGATCAAGCGGTACAACTCGGCCTTGGTGGCGACGTCCACGCCGCGCGTCGGCTCGTCGAGCAGCAGGACGCGGCAGCGGCGCAGCAGCCAGCGGGCCAGGACGACCTTCTGCTGGTTGCCGCCCGACAGCAGGCGCGCGACGCGGTCGACGTCGTCGGGCACCGTGTTCAGCCGGCGCAGCTGCGCGCGGGCCTCCTCGCGCTCGGAGCCGATGTCGATCAGCGCGCGGCCGAAGCGCGGCAGGTCGGCGAGGCTGACGTTCTTGGCCAGGCTCCAGTCCAGGACCAGGCCCTCGGACTTGCGGTCCTCGGGGGCGAGGCCGAGGCCCGCCTCGATCGCGCGCCGCGGCGAGCCGGGCCTCAGCACCTTGCCGTCGACCTCGACGGTGCCCTCCTCGGGCACGTCGAGGCCGTAGATCAGGCGCAGCAGCTCGGTGCGGCCGGAGCCGACCAGGCCGCCGAGCCCCAGGATCTCCCCCGCGCGAACCTGCAGCGACACCCCGCGGACCGCCGGGAGCCGCCGCAGGTCGCGGACGTCGAGGAGGACGGTGTCGGTCCCGACCGGGCGGTCGGGGTAGAGCTGCTCGACGCGCCGGCCGACCATCAGGGCCACCAGCTCGTCGGTCGGGGTCGTCGCGGGCAGGCCGGTCGCCGTCGTGCGGCCGTCGGCCAGGACCGTCACGCGATCCCCGATGCGGCGGATCTCGTCGAGGCGGTGGGAGATGTAGATGACGCCGACGCCCTCGGCGGTCAGCCGCCGCACGACGCCGAAGAGCGTCTCGATCTCGCCCTCGTCGAGGATCGCCGACGGCTCGTCCATGATCAGCAGCCGCACGTCGCCCGAGAGCGCGCGGGCGATCGAGACGATCTGCTGGGCGGCGGGCCGCAGCGCGCGGACCTTCACGCGCGGGGAGATCGCGTCGTGGCCCAGGCGCGCCAGCAGCGCGGCGGCGTCGCGGCGCATGCGGTCGCGGTCCAGCAGCGGGCCGCGTCGCGGCTCGTGGCCGAGGAAGATCGACTCGGCGACCGTGAGGTCCTCGACGAGGTCGAGTTCCTGGTAGATGGTGGCGACGCCGCGGGCGAGCGAGCCGGCGGGGTCGCCGGCGGGCAGCGGCTCGCCGTCGAAGAGGATCTCGCCCGCGGTCGGCTCGACGGCGCCCGACACGCATTTGATCAGCGTGGACTTGCCGGCGCCGTTGGGCCCGAGCAGGCAGTGGACCTCGGCGGCGCGGACGTCGAGGTCGACCCCGGCCAGCGCGCGCACGCCCGGGTACTCCTTGACCAGCCCGCGGACCTCCAGGACGGCGGCGTCGCTCATGCCTCCACCACCAGCCCGCGCAGGTTGCGGTGCGCGATGCGCAGCCCCTGGTCGACCTTCGCGGGGCTGCCGCCCCAGACCGGGTCCTCGTGCTCGACCGACAGCACGCCGTCGAAGCCGCCCTCGTAGAGCGCGTCGACGTAGCCGCGGAAGTCGACCTGGCCGAGGCCGGGGATCCGGTAGCGCCACCAGCCCATGTCCCACGGGTCGGCCTCGCGCTCGCCCAGGCGCCCGAAGAACCCGTAGCGGTTGCGCCGCTCCGGGAACGTCTCGGCGTCCTTGGCGTGTGCGTGGGCGACGCGCGACACGTAGGGCTTGAGCGCGGCGACCGGGTCGATGCCCAGCCACAGCAGGTGGGACGGGTCGAAGTTGAGGTACAAGCCGAGCGAGAACATCCACTCCCACAGCTCGGGCGAGTAGGCGAGGTTCCCCGGCGCGCCGTCGGGCGTCCAGCCCTCCATGACGCAGTTCTCGATCATGAGCTTGACGCCGCGCTGGCCCGCGTGGTCGACCAGCGGCGCCAGGACGCGCTCGGCCTCGCGGAGGTTCTCGGCGACCGAGCGACCCGGGTCGCGCCCGACGAAGGTGCCGACGGGCACGCCGCCGAGCAGCGCCGCGGCGTCGATGCACGCGCGCACGTGCGCGTGGTTGGCCTCACGCTCGGCGGGGTCGGGATGCAGGTTGTTGTCGTAGTAGGCCAGCGCGCTGAGCGTGAGGCCGTTGTCCTCCAAGATGGTCAGGACGCGCTCGGCCTCCGTCGCGTCGAACCGCTCGGCGGCGAGGTGGCTCGCGGTGAACGGCCGGTCGCCGAGCTGCGGCCACGCGGCGAGCTCCAGCGCCTCGTAGCCGTGGGCGCCGGCCCAGGCGGCGACCTCTTCCAGCGAGCGCTCGGGCATGCAGGACGACAAGAGCCCCAGCTTCATCGCGGCACCTCCACCGGCGCGGGGACGTCGACCCACTGCTGCTCGCGCGCCGAGGCCATCACGGTCTCGGTCAGCCGCGCGGCGCGCACGCCGTCGGCGAAGCGCGGCAGGCCCTCGGGCTCGGCGCCGTCGCGGATCGCGGCGTAGACGTCGGCGACGAAGAGGTCGAAGCAGTCGGCGTAGCCCTGCGGGTGGCCGGGGGGCAGCGTGGCCAGGCGGGCGGCGTCGGGCGAGAGCGTCGCCGGGTCGCGGCGCAGCAGCGTCGCCGCCTCGCGACGACCCCACCACAGCGACTCCGGCTCCTCCTGGTCGAAGGCCAGCGCGCCGTCGGCGGCGTCGACCTCCAGCCACAGGGCGTTCTTGCGCCCGGCCGAGACCTGGCTGACGACGAGCGAGCCCAGCGCGCCGCCGTCGGTCTCGAACTGGACCAGCGCGACGTCCTCGGTGGCCACGGCGCGCA
>JAOPZD010000503.1 GCA_025964295.1 Conexibacter sp. | reverse complement strand
GCCCGCGCGCCCTCGCGCGCCGCCGCGCCCGCCAGCCACCACGTCTCTCCCGCCAGCAGCGCCTGCCACGCCAGCGCCGCCACGAGCGCCAGCGCCGGCAGCAGCGCGACCAGCTCGACCGTGGCCTGTCCGTCCTCCCCGCGCGCGATCCACATGGGCGGCGACGATGCCGCCGCAAGCGTTACGGATCTACACGCGGATGTTGCGGATCAGTAGCCGTAGGAGCGGTGGTGGCGCCACACCGCGTACGCCGCGCCGATGGCGCCGGCGAACAGGACCACCAGGACGACCGACCCGATCGCCGTGTCGGTCAGCGTCGACCGCCCGGCCAGCGCCAGCACCAGCATCCCGATGGCGCCATAGGCCAGCGCCCGGTGCTTGTCCCCCAGCGAGAAGATCGCCACGCGGTTCTCGCGGTAGAACCGCATCCCGAGCAGCACGAACGTCACCGTGAGGGCGATCGACAGCACCGCGGCGACCAGCCCCGCCGTCTGCCCGCCGCCCGGCAGGAACGCGACGGCGGCGGCGACGGCCACCAGGATCAGGACGTTGCGGACGTTCTTGCTCACGGCAGCGTCCAGGGTACCGGCCGGTGGGCCCAGGGCCTACCGGGGCGACCTACGACCTCAGCGCCCGCAGCTCCGCCGCGAGGCCCGCATCCGCGAACCCGCCGCCGAGCGTCGACGGCGCCGGGGCGTCGGCCGGCTCGGCCACCGCGGCCGCCGCCTCGCGCTCGGCCGGCACCGTGCCCTCCACGGGCTCGGCGGCGAACCGGTAGCCCACCCCGAAGTGCGTGTGGATGTAGCGCCAGTCCGCCGACGCACGCTCCAGCTTCTGGCGCAGCTTGCGCACGAACACGTCGACCGAGCGGTCGCCGCGCGCCATCGCGTAGCCCCACACGCGCTGGTAGATCTCCTCGCGCTCGAGCACGCGCCCCTCGGACCCGGCGAGGAGCTCGATCAGCTCGAACTCCCGGCGCGTCAGGTCGACCGACCGCCCATCGACGAACGCCTGGAAGCGATCGGACCGGATCTCCAGCTCGCCGGCGGCCACCGGGCCGCGCTCGGTGCGCGCGTCAGAACGCCGGCGCCGCCGCACGACCGCCTCGACCCGCGCGATCAGCTCCTCCGGATGGCACGGCTTCGCCAGCCAGTCGTCGGCCCCCAGCCGCAGGCCGCGGACGCGCTGGGCGACCGTCGACTGCCCGGTGCACACCACGACGCCGAGGCCCGGCAGCTCCGAGCACACCCGGTGCAGGTAGTCCCATCCGGACGGCCCGAGGACCGTCAGATCGACGACCAGCGCGCTCAGGCGCATCGCCACGATGGTCTCGACCGGCACGGCGGACGCCAGCGTCCGGTGCTCCCAGCCGAGGCGCTCGAGCCGCTTGTCCAGAACCTGGAGGAAGCCCGAGTCGGTGTCGATCACGGCGAGCCGCAGGGGCTGCGCCGACGTGCCGCGTTCCGTCGTCATCTCGACGCGCAGTCTACGCAGGCCAGTCGACGAACACCCGGCGAAACCCGCCCCCGGTCACGACATCTTCACAACTGAAAACCCGCTCGGACCGGGGTCAGACCAGCGGCTGCGGGTGCGAGGAGTCCGAGAACTCCCGGAACAGCCCCGTCACCACGAACGCGGTCTGCTCGCCGATGTCGACCGCGTTGTCGCCGATGCGCTCGATCGCGCGGGCCACCATCACCATGTGCATTGCCCACTCGCGCGTGTCGGGGTCGGTCCCGACGTCGATCGCCAGCTGGAAGATCTCGCGGTTGAGCAGGTTGATGCAGCGGTCCTGGCGCACGAGGTCCTCGGCCAGCGCCACGTCGCGCGTGGCGAAGGCGACCTTGGCCTGCGTCACCTCGGTCCGCGCCGCGCGGCCCATGCGCAGGATCCGCTCCAGGACCTCCTCGCGCACCGGCGGCTCGTAGCCGGTCAGCGGGATCGTCTTGGCGATGTTCACGCACTGGTCGCCCATGCGCTCGAGGTTCTTCATCACGTGCAGCATCGCCGCGACGACGCGCAGGTCGGTCGCCACCGGCGCCTGCAGCGCGAACAGCGACAGCAGCTCCTGGTGGACCTCGAGGTAGCGGCCGTCGATCAGGTCGTCGTTGCCGATGACCATCGCCGCGAGCTCGACGTCCTGGTGCTGGAGCGCCTCGAGCACGCGGTCGAGCTGCTGCACGACGAGGTCGAGGCCGCCGAGCCCCTGGGCCTCGACGCGCGCGAGCTCGTCGGAGAAGTGCTGCCGCGTGCGCTCCCCCATCAGCCGAACTTCCCGGTGACGTACTCCTCGGTGCGCGAGTCCGACGGGTTGGTGAAGACCTCGTTGGTCGGCGCGTGCTCGATGAGCTCGCCGGCCAGGAAGAACGCCGTCGTGTCGGCCACGCGCGCGGCCTGCTGCATGTTGTGCGTGACGATGACGATCGTGAAGCGCTGCTTGAGGTCGTCGATCAGCTCCTCGATCTTCAGCGTCGCGATCGGGTCCAGGGCCGAGCACGGCTCGTCCATGAGGATCACCTGGGGCTCGACGGCGATCGTGCGCGCGATGCACAGCCGCTGCTGCTGGCCGCCGGACAGCCCGATGCCCGGCTCGCTGAGGCGGTCCTTCACCTCTTCCCACAGCGAGGCGCCGCGCAGCGACTGCTCGACGCGCTCCTTGAGGTCGATGCCCTTGATCCCGTTGAGCTTCAGGCCCGCCGCGACGTTGTCGAAGATCGACATGGTGGGGAACGGGTTGGGCTTCTGGAAGACCATCCCGATCGCGCGGCGCACGGCGACGACGTCGACACTCGCGGCGTAGATGTCGTCGGCGTCGAGCATGACCTTGCCGGTCGCCCGCGCGCCGGGGATCTCCTCGTGCATGCGGTTGAGGCAGCGCAACACGGTGGACTTGCCCGAGCCCGACGGCCCGATCATCGCCGTCACCTTGTTGGGGGTGTACTCGATGGACACGTCCTTGATCGCGTGCCCGGCGCCGTAGAAGGCGTCCAGCCCGGTGACCGACATGCTCGGGGCGGCGGCGACCACCGGCGAGTCGCCGGCGGTCGCGACCGCGCCCGAGACGGCCGAGCGGCTGGGCAGCGGGGCGCGCGGCGCGCCGGAGCCGCCGGCGGCGTCGGAGGAGGAGGTGATGGGGTCGTCCGTCATGGTCTTGGTGTCCGGTTCGGTCACGAGAGTCGGCTCCTGCGCGACGCCAGCCGCGCGACGAGTGTGGTGAGGAGGATCAGGGTCACCAGCGCCAGGGCCGAGCCCCACGCGCGCTGCACGAGCTGGTCGCTGGGCGAGCTGACGTCGGTGAAGATCTGGACGGGCAGCGAGTTCATGCGGTCGCCCAGGTTGAAGGTGGTGCCGGTGACGATCGTCGCGGTGAACAGCAGCGGCGCCGTCTCCCCCGCCGCGCGGGCGACGGCCAGCAGCGAGCCGGTCACCAGGCCCGGCAGCGCCGTGGGCAGGACGACGCGCATCGTCACGCGCCAGCGCGGCGTCCCGAGCGCCAGCGCGGCCTCGCGCAGGCCGTCGGGCACGAGCAGCAGGACGACCTCGGCCGAGCGCGTCACGACCGGGAGCATCAGCAGCCCCAGCGCGATCGAGCCCTTCCAGCCCGCGAACGAGCTGCCGCCCCAGCCGGTGACGACCAGCGTCACGTAGATGAACAGGCCGAAGACGATCGACGGCACGCCGGTCATCACGTCGACGAAGTAGCGGACCGTCGCGGCGAAGCGTCCCTTGCGGCCGTACTCCACCAGGTACAGCGCGACGCCCCAGCCGAACGGGATCGCGATGACCGCGGCCAGGGCCACCATCTCGATGGTGCCCAGCAGCGCGCTCTTGACGCCGCCCTGGTCGCCGAGGAAGTTGCCCGTCGGGTCGGTGGTGAAGAAGTCGATCGACCACGCGCCGAGCCCCTTGCTCAGCAGGTAGTAGATGACGGCGACCAGCGGGACGAGCGCGATCGCCGTCCCGAGCGCCAGCAGCGCGCGCATGACGCGATCGGTGGCGCGGCGGCGCGGGGTCAGCTGCGCGAGGGCGGACGATGTCGACGCGCTCATGCGACACCCCCGGGGACGGCCTTGACCTTGGTTCCTTTGTTCTCCGCCCGCCGCACCAGTCCGCGGGCCAGCGCGTTGATGGCCAGCGTCAGCACGAACAGCACGAGGCCGGCGGCGATCAGCGCGCCCGCGTGGACCTTGTCGTTGGCGGCCTCGCCGAACTCGTTGGCGATGACCGCGGCCAGCGTGTAGCCCTGGTCGAAGAGCGTCTTGCCGATCGTCGGCGAGTTGCCGATGACCAGCGTCACCGCGATCGTCTCGCCGATCGCGCGGCCGAGGCCGAGCATCGCGGCGCCGGTGATGCCGGCGCGCGAGTAGGGCAGCACGGCCATCCGGATCATCTCCCAGCGCGTCGCGCCGAGCGCGAGCGACGCCTCCTTGAGATCCGGCGGGACCGTGGAGATGACCTCGCGCGAGATCGCGGAGACGATCGGGAGGATCATGATCGCCAGGATCAGGCCGGCGATGAAGTAGTTGGGGCCCGCGACGGTCCCGCCGACGAAGGGCAGGAAGCTGAACGTGTCGGAGAACCACTGCTCGGCCGGCCGCAGCTTGGGGATCAGCACGAAGATGCCCCACAGGCCGTAGACGACCGACGGCACGGCGGCCAGCAGCTCGACCAGGACGACGAGCGGCGAGCGCACGCGACGCGGCGCCAGCTCGGTGATGAACAGCGCGGTGGCGACCGCCACGGGCACCCCGATGATCAGCGCGATCGCGGCGGTGATCAGCGTCCCGGCCACCAGCGGCCAGGCGCCGTAGATCGCCTTCGACGGGTTCCAGTCGTTGCTGAACAGGAACGAGAAGACGCCCTGGTGGCTGAGCGCCGGCTGGGCCTTGTTGATGAGGAAGACGAAGAAGAACGCGATCAGGGCCAGGATCAGGCCCGCGAGCGTCGCGAGGATCGCCTTGAACAGCGGGTCGGCGCGCCGCGCCGACGGCGACCGCTCCAGGATGGAGCGGCCGCCGGGGCGCACGTCAGGGGTGGTGGTGGCCATCAGCTCCCGATCTCGGCGATCACTTTTGCGATCTCGGCGATCACTGCGTGATCGCGGCGCCGTTGCACGTCATCGCATCGACGGCGGCCTGGTCCTTGGTCTTGAGGCTGTCGGGGATCGGCGCGTAGGACAGCTTCTTGATGGTGTCCTGGCCCTCGTTGAGCAGGTAGGCGAAGAACGTCTTCAGGCCCGTGGCCTTGTTCTTGTCGATGCCCGCCTTGCACGGGTCCTTGTAGCTGATCGCGAACGTCTGGGAGACGATCGGGTAGGCGCCCGCGCCGGGCGCGTCGATCGTCGAGACGCCGTGGTCGGCGGGGATCGCGAGGCCCTCGGCCGCGGCCGCGGTCGACTCCAGCGTCGGCGCGACGTACTTGCCCGACTTGTTCTTGACGTCGGCGAACGTGAAGCCGTTCTGCAAGGCGTAGGCCTGCTCGACGTAGCCGACGGCGCCGTCGGTCTGCTTGACCGCGGCGGCGACGCCGTCGTTGCCCTTGGCGCCGGTGCCGACCGGCCACTTGATGTCCTTGTCGACGCCCGGGCCGCTCTTCCACTCCGGGGAGTAGTTGGCCAGGAACTGCGTGAAGCCCTTCGTGGTGCCCGACGAGTCCGAGCGGTGCACGACGGTGA